>CAIUHT010001321.1 GCA_903898975.1 uncultured Planctomycetaceae bacterium | reverse complement strand
TGTATTTCTCACGAGCATCCTCCCCCCCAACAGCCTCCTCGTTGCGGACCGTCAACTGGTACAGCTCTTCACCCCGACCAGGACGATTTGTGGTGGTCAGCAACTCACCGCGCAGCAGCCGCAGGTCAACATCATCGCTCGCCACCTGCCCATATCGCAGAAGTGCCCGTTCGGCCCGATCCACCCGCTCCTGTTCGGGAATGTCAGTCCGATTCAGGTTCACCCGCATGTGCGTCTCGGCGAGTTCCAGAGTCATGGGGTTCTCGGAGGTCACCTTTTCCAGCATCCGATCGGACGCCTCGAACTGCTCTTGGTGAAACAGCACCTCGGCCCGCAACGCCTGCACGGACAGGTCCGAGGGCATCGACTGCTCGAGGTTCCCCAGGGCTACTTCAATGTCGCGCCAAGACCGGTAGCTCTTTGCCCGCTTGAGCTGGGCCCGTACCATCAACCGCAGCAGCCGCAAAGGAACCTGCCCGAGATCGATGATCCGCCGGAACTCCTCGAGGGCCTCTTCATCGAGCCCGAGCCGGGACAGGGCCTCGGCCCGCAAAATGCGTCCCGACTGCCAGCCTGGATCTTGTGACAACCCACGCGTCAGCAGCCGGACGACCTCATCGGGGTTTTCCAGTCGGTCCGCAGTTTCCGCGAGTGCCAGGTCGACCCCTCTGATCGCTTCACGCTCTGTCGTAAGTTGCCCGCGGGCTTTCTCGAACAGGTTTTGGGCTTCCCGCCACTCCTGCTGCACCATCAACTGTCGCCCTTCGAGGTAATCGATCAGCGGCCGCCGCACCCTATTCAATTCGAAGCTCTCGCGAATCTGCCTCAGCTCATCGGCGACGCCCCCTGTAATCCGCCCCGTCTCAAGGTAATCCCGCAGAATCAACGCATTAGCCAGTCCCCATTGAAACAGGAACCGAACCCCGCGATAGACGGTTATATCGGGCAATAAACCCGCCTCGGCCTGGGATTCGACCTCCTCCAACCCGCCGCGAAACGCCGCCACTGCGTCGTCGAAACGCTCAAGCCGCATGTACAAGCGGGCCAGCACTTCCCGCATACGCAACGACTGTGGTGACACCTCAACTCCCCGCAACGCCAGCGACAGCGCCTGCTCCAGAGGTGGGTTCGCCTCATCCCGTCCCTCCCATCCGTACAACATCTGTACAGCGGCCTCCTTGACCAGGATCGCCTGCATCAAGACCGCCTCGTCATTTCCATACTGGATCAAACCGAGTTCTATCATTCGCTCGGCATCTTCAATCCGCCCACGCTGCAGCAGATACTCCGAATGCAAAACCCGGTACTCCGAGATCGGACGGACCGATGATTGCATCCGGTCGAACAGCCGCTCAACTAGCGTCTCCTTCGAAATCAACGGCCTATTTTCCTGAAGATCGCCCTCCGCACTTGCCGTAGAAGAATCCCCGCCTTCCGCCGAACTTGCCCCGTTCCTGCTCGCTCCCGTCCCGCCAGCCCCCGAATCCGTTGAGCCCGGTTCTTTAACGCCTCTGTCGGGTTTTCCAGGCTGTTGTGGTCCCGGGTCTCCTGACTTCGCGTTGGGCCCGGCATCCCCGGGCTTGGCCAACGACGCATAAAGCGCGTCCAGGCCTCCCAGAGCAGACGACTCATTCATGACAATCGCGAGCAAAGTCCGGTAATAACTGGGGGTTTCGGGGGACAGGTTGATGCTCGCAACCAACCGCTTGGCCCCCTCGTCAGCTCGATTCTCCTCCACCAAACATAAACCCATCAGCGCCGAAAGCTGTGCATCTTTCTCAATTTCAGCTTCGAGCTCCGGTGTCAGATTCCCGGTGATCTCGCTCGTTCGGCCCAATCGCAGCGCCAACTCAATGAGCCGCCGCCCAGTCGCCCGATCTTCGCTCCGCACACGATAATAGTCAGCCATGTGCTGGAGGGCCGCTTCACCCGCTTCACCCTCGGTAAACAACTCCAACATCCAGTTCGCCAGCTCAAGCTTCGCTTCCACGTCGCCGGGGATCAATTGGACGTATCGCGATAAATCCCTGAGTCCCTGCTGCTTTTGCTTGGCTTCATCACTGGCGTATCGGCGTCGCGCGTTCTCACGCAAACCCCGGGTCGCTCGCGTCATGAACAGTTGCCGTGAGATCACTCCCGCCCCGGCCAACAACCCCAACAACGCCAGTGCAATCACCACCAGCCGGGTATTGACCCGGACAACTGTGGTTTCCAACGACTCAAGTTGGTCTGGTAAACTGCTCGGCAATTCCGACGTAGACATCTGCTTCAGTCCGCTGCCTGACCCATCTTTTCGCCGGCCCTATCCTGAAGACCGGTGTTGCCCCACCCCACAACGACATCAACGCCCCGGCCAACTCTTGCCCGTCGCCCCGCTCGCGAGCTTTCAATATGAGCAGCTGCTTGCCCCCCTAGGAGTTGATAGCCCATTATACGGCCAGTTCGAGTCACCCGCCACCAGCCTCCCGCGATGTCCCATGCCCTGTTCGACCTGCTTGGCTTCCCTGCTGGCCTGTTTGGCATGCTTCCCGAGCATCTGCCCCCAGCGCGGGTTCTGCTTCATGGAGGCCCCGTTCTCCGAGTGCCACGCCGCCTCCGTCGTGGAAACATGCGAGGGGTTGTTGGTAGCCTATTTCGCTGGCGCCACCGAGGGTGCTGCTGACGTCAGTGTCTGGCTCTCCCGCCGGATGGACGAGCATTGGTCGCCCCCAGAACGGCTGCTGACCGCCACAGACGCCGCAGGACGCCGCGTCCCGTGCTGGAATCCCGTCCTCTGGCACGCCGAAGATGGCTCGCTACTGTTGTTCTACAAAGCGGGCCCCTCGCCCCGGGACTGGTGGGGCTTGGTCACTGTCAGCACCGACTGTGGGCGGACCTGGGGTCCTTCGCGACGCCTGCCCGATGGTTTCCTCGGTCCCA
>CAIUHT010001320.1 GCA_903898975.1 uncultured Planctomycetaceae bacterium | reverse complement strand
TTGACCAACTGCTCCATCGCCTCGATCGAGTTCATCGACACCAGGCTCCGACGCAGCATGGTCACCCCTTCCAGTTCCTCGGCGGTCAGAATCAGTTCTTCCCGCCGGGTCCCCGACTGGGTGATGTCGAGCGCGGGCCAGATTCGCCGGTCGGCGAGAGCCCGGTTCAACACCAGTTCCATGTTCCCCGTCCCCTTGAACTCCTGGAAGATGATGTCGTCCATCTTGCTCCCCGTGTCGATCAGGGCGGTGCCGACCACGGTCAGCGAGCCCCCCTCATCGAACCGGCGCGCCGTGCCGAACATCTTCTTCGGGATGTCCATCGCCTTGACGTCCAACCCGCCGGTCATCGTCCGGCCCGTGTTGCCCGTCCACTTGTTGAACGCCCGCGCGGTCCGCGTGATGCTGTCGAGCAGGATGAACGCCTGCCCGCCCGCCTCGGCGATCCGCTTGCCCCGTTCGATGATCAGCTGGCTGATCCGCACATGGCTTTCGACATCGCGGTCCATCGACGACGCAATCACGTCGCCCCGGACCCGCCGCCGCATCTCGGTCACCTCTTCGGGCCGCTCGTCAATCAGCAGCACAATCAGGTGCATCTCGGGATGGTTGATGCTCACCGCGTTCGCAATCTGCTGCAGCAGCATCGTCTTCCCGGTGCGGGGAGGGGCCACAATCAGGGCCCGCTGTCCCTTGCCCAGTGGCGTCAGCAGGTCCAGCACCCGCATCGTCACCGGTTCCGCCCCTGTCTCCAGCCGAATCCGCTCGAACGGATTCACTGCCGTCAACTCCTCGAAGGGCTTCACGGCCAGGTGCAGTTCGGGGTCCTTCCCTTCGATCGTTTCCAGTGACCGCAGCCGGGGTCCCTGCCCCCGACCCGTCCCCACAATGTCGCCCCGCAGGAGCAATCCCTCCCGCAGCTTGTACCGCTCGACCAGCGTGGCGGGGACGAACGGATCGTCCTTCGCCGCCGCGAAGTCGTTCTTCGGGTCGCGGAGAAAACCGTACCCCTTGGGGTGCATCTCGAGCACCCCCTCCATCACTCCATCCGACGGCAGCAGATCGTCGTTGGTCGACGAATACTGGTAGGGGTAGCCCCCCGACTGTGGTGCCCGAGGCTGGTAGCCTCCGCCACCTGGACCAGCACCCGGTCGCCCGGGCCGACCCCCCCGGCCACGACGTCCACGCGTCTGCGGAGGCAACGGGGGCAACCCGCCACTCGACGAACCCCGCGGCCCGCCGCCACCCAGGCTTCCACCCGATCCTCCCGACATGGAGCCCGGTGCGCCACCCCGACGCGGTCGTCGGCGACGCCGGCGCCGCCGACCTCCGTATCCATCGTCTCCCCCGTCATCGTCCCCGCGGGATTCCCCCGCTGGAGCCGGCCGATTTGCGAAGTCGTCCCCTTCACCCGGCCGGCGGTTCTCCCCGGCGGGCTCGCCACCGCGACCGACGGCCTTGGCCCACATCTCGGCACCCCGGCGAATCTCATCGCCCGCCGAGCGATAGCCACCTCCGCGATAGCCACCCCCCTGTTCGCCCCGGCCACCAGGACCGCGGCCCCCCTCGCCACGCCCACCCTCGGGTCGGCCACCTCCGGAACGCCCCCCGTCCGAGCGGCGTCCGTCGTAGCGGCCCCCTTCGTAGCGGCCCCCTTCCGGACGCCCCCCCTCCGGGCGAGCATTGTCCGAACGGGCGTTATCCGAGCGGGCGCTGTCGGTCCGATCGAGCTCCGATCGCCCACCCTCTTCGCGACCCGAGACCGGCCGCCCCGTGTCGCTGCGCGACTCTTCGTCCCGGTCATAGTCTCCCCGGACGGGAGACGCACTCTCGCGGGGTTCCCGGCTCTCCCGTGGCTCGCGGCTTTCGCGCGGCTCACGCTCGCCCCGGCTCTCGCGCGGCTCTCGGGCTTCGCGGGGTTCACGCCCCTCGCGCGGCTCACGAGTCCCTCGCGGTTCCCGCGGCTCTCTCGCCTCACGCGGTTCGCGAGCCTCACGCGGTTCGCGGGCAGAGACACCACTCCGCGGCTCGCTCTCGCGAGGGGCGGCAGGGGCGTCGTCTTCGCGGTCCACTTCCCGGCTGCTCCGCCGGGGGGCGGCGGGCTCGGCCCCCTCATCCTCGCTCCGGCTGCGGCTGGTGCGACCGCTGCGGGTCCGACCGCTCCCGCGAGAACTCGGCCGGCTGGGAGCCTCGCGCTCCTCCTCGGCAGGCGCGGGAGGCGGACTCGCCGCGGCTCCCCCAGTGCGACTCCCTGTTCCCGAAGACGAGCCTCGGGAAACCGGTGCCTCGTCAGCCGCCCCCTCTTCCTCGAACACGACATCATGTTCGGGAACCACTTTTTTACGTGCCATGCGCAGCAACAACGTCCTGCAATGAAGTCTCAACACTCACAGACCCAACCCGGGCACGGCACTCGGCCCCATCCAGGCAGGTCACAACACCCGGTGCTATTCCCTCACCCCCAGCGGGAAGCCAGGAAACAAGCACGTCTCACCATCTCTCCCAGCGAACAGCAACGGCCCCTCGCCGGGCAACAATCTCTTCGCGAACTCACTCGCGATCGCTTTTCTCTTGTCACTTGTGACTTGCCTCTTGAAGGCAAATCACTTGCCGCCCACTCCCAGTTCTTCGACTCAGACGTCGCCGCCGGGTCGGCTTCTAGCTCCCTGAGACTGCAATCCCACTGGACTGCAACCCCACTGGAGACCCCGTTCGTAGCTCCCTCATCGGCTGAGGAAAGCAGCCATCGAGATCGCCAATCTCAGCCCCGACCCGTTCGAAGCCCCGACCTGTTCGGAGGGAGTGGCCTGTGCCTGAATGGCGACTGGCAGAAACTTGGGACTGAATTGTGTGTTTGGAGGGCACGACCCAGTCGACGTGTTTCGGGAACTGGCCAACCGTGTCGAACAAAGACCTTCCGCCAACGACAAGGCGGGACCGCAATCTCGGGTTGGAGCACCAATCGCTCGCACGGATCAAACGGACGCTCCTCAACCAACTCTCAAGTGCGGTTAGCTCTCACGCGTGGTTAGCGCGCAAAGGTTGGTCGCCGTCAGGGGCCCCAACACCACTGCCCGAACCTTGTGAGTGTGACAGCCGACGGGACTGTTTTCGGGTCTGCAGGTTGTTGGACCCGACTGCACTGCAGCCGACCCTTCACGCGTCAGATCGATCGGGCAGCTATTCGCTGCTGCCGCAGATCGCCATCGCACCTGGATCGACTTCAACCCCAACGCGTGCCACTGTCGCAAATGAGCGAATTCCGCGGACTCGGCCCCCGGGGACACAGCCGCTTGTACAACAGTCGCCCACGACACGGTCGCTCCTGTCAGGCGGCGCTGAAAACGCCACCTGAACTGGCTTCACGTCGGGCCGACGCAACTCGGGCTCTGCAAGCTCCGCTCTCGTCGCGTCCTCTGGCCCAATCCTCGCCAGCTTGAACACCATGCAGCCTGGCAACTTCCCAGGCCGTCACTCTTGAAATGGGCAACTCCGCCACTGGACCGCAGCACCAGAGGATCGCGTCACCAGTGGGCAACACCGCGACCAGGAAACATGCTGTCCCCCGGCTGCGAACCACCCTGTCCGATTCAGGCTCCCACTTCCCCTGCTTCACTTGCCGCACACACACAGCAGTCAGCCAGCTCTGAAATTTTGGCCGACAAAGCACCGCAGCCTCTTCCGTACTGAGGCCGCTGGTCACTCGCTGGGTCAACTCTCTGGGGCAACTCTCGGGGCCGACGCGGAGACCGCTGACAGCCTCACCGGAGTTCGTGAAACGGGAGTTTTTGGAATTCGAGTCGGTGGAGTTTGTTCCGCCTCGCCACTTTCGCCAAGGCCCGGAAGTGTCGAAAAGTCTCTTTTCGTCCGCTTCCCACCCTGTGCCCGCGTCTCGTGGCGGACCATCAATCGGATCAATCCTAACAGTTCTCGAAACAGTGTCAATTCCAGCCACCCTGTTTCGCCAATTTTTCTTCTCCCCCCCAGCTTCCGTCTCCCCGTTCCCCCTCGGTGGCATCCCCCCCTCCGCCACTGTTAGCCTTTTCCTTATCCCTAAACTCCTCCACCTCGAACACGCACTCCACTCCTGCACCTCAGGCCCCCTCACCGCTCGCCTCATCCGCCCGACTCCCTCGCGCCCCGCGCTGCTCCGCTGCTCCCTTCATCAACTGACGCTTTGACGCCGCACCTCGACGCACCACCCATCATGTCCCGCTCCCCACTGCTTCGCCGTCGCTCCCCCCGTCTCTCTTTCTGGCTTACGGCAGGCTTCGCGCTCGTCGCCTCTCTTGGCTCCCTCCTCTCTCCCGTCGCTTCGAGCCCCGCCCGCGCGCAGACTCCCGTCTCCGCTGGCTTCCAGCCGCGCACCATTGCCCTTGTCGGCGCCCGCGTCTTCCTCGCCCCCGGCCAGGAACTCCCTGAAGCCACTGTCGTCCTCCGCGCGGGGCAGATCGTGCAGGTCGCCCCCAACCTCGCCCCGCCCCCCGACGCCGAAGTCATCGACCTCAAGGGCTACGTCGTCTACGCCGGGTTTCTCGATGCCGCCAACTCGGCTCCCATCGACCCCGAACTTGTCCCCCCCGTCGAAGCGGGCCGTCAACTCGATCTCGCCCGCTATGCCCTCGCGGGGACCCCCTTCGACAATCGCCGGGGGATCAGCCCCGAACTCGCCGCTCACCAGGTCCTCCGCCGCGATCCCCGCGCCGCCGAGGCCCGCCGCCGCTTTGGCTTCACCACCACCCACGCCGTCCCCTCCGGACGACTCGCCAGTGGCTCAGGCTCGCTCATCTCCAACACCGGCCTCCCCCGTCGCGAGACTGTCCTCGTGCCCGAGTCGTTCCCGCAGTTCCAACTCCTCGGACTCCAGCAGGATGGCTATCCCGCGACCCTCATGGGGGCCACGGCTCACCTCCGCCAGCTCTTCCTTGACGCCCGTCGGCAACAGCAGCATCAGCAGCTGTACCGCGATCAGGCCCCGGGCGTCACCCGGCCCCCCGAAGACCGCGTCTTGCAGGCGGTCGGCACACTCGCCGCCCCCGGCCAGACCGTGATGTTCCTCGCCCAGTCCCGCGATGACATCCACCGCGCCCTCGACTTCGCCGCGGAACACCAGCTCAAGCCCATCCTCGTAGGCGCCCGCGAAGGCTCCCGCGCGACCGAGCGGATCAAGGCCGAGGCGGTCGCCGTCATCGCCCACCTCCAGCCAGGCGACGCTCCCAAGGTCGAGCCCGAACCCGACCCGGGGCTCAATCCCAAGCCCCGCGATCCCCGCCGCGTCCAGCAGGAACGCCTCGATCGCTGGACCGCGCACGTCGCCAACCTGAAGACCCTCCAGGCCGCCGGTATTCCCCTGGCCCTCTCCGCCCAGGGGCTCGACGAGCCCGATGAATTCTGGAAGAGCGTCCGCCACGCGATCGACGCCGGGCTCACCCCCGAGGCCGCCCTCTCCGCGCTCACCCGCGACGCCGCCCGCATCCTCGGCCAAGACCGCCGACTGGGAACTCTCGAGCCGGGCAAGCTCGCCAACCTGGTGGTCTGGACCGGCCCCATCGAAGACAAGCGGTCGCGACTCCGCCAGGTCTTCATCGAAGGCCAGCGGTTTGACCTCGATCTGAATGCCAAGCCCGTCCCGCCACCAGCCCCCCCCGCGCAACCCAACGCCCCGCTCGCGGGCGCGTGGAATCTCGAAATCGACGCTGGTGAGGCGAAGCTCTCGGCGACCGTCGACCTCGAGCAGAAAGACGACAAGCTCACAGGTTCGTTCCGCAGCCCGCAGGGGGATGGCAAGCTCACCCGCGGCCAGGTGAAGGGGGCCGACTTCGAATTCGACGTCGCCATCGGGGCCGGGGCCCAGGCAATCGACCTCAAGTTCAAGGGGACCGTCGACCAACAGGACACCAACCTCGCGAAGGGGACACTCAAGTCGGCGTTCGGTGGCTCGACCCCGTTCACCGCCCGTCGGCCGACCGCGGCGAACGCGGCCCCCAACCCGGCGGACGCCCCCGTGGGCAAGCTCGCGCTTGACGACAAAGACGCGGCCAGCCCCGCCACCCCGCCCGGCGAACTCCCGACCGAGCTCGACAGCGACCGTCGCCAGCGGCACTTCGCCACCGCGGGCAACCTGCTCATCAAGAACGGCATCGTCCTCTCGGGGGTCGCTCCGCCGCAGCCCAACTGCTCGATTCTCATCCGGCAGGGGAAGATCGCCGCCATCGGGCCTGACCTCATGCCCGACCCCGGCATGACCGTCATCGACGCCCAGGGGCGGTACCTCGCTGCTGGCATTATCGACACGCACAGCCACATCATGTTCGCCGAGGGAATGGGGGGAGTGAACGAGGCGACCGCCTCGCTGGTTCCCGAAGTCCGCGTCCGCGACGTCGTGCGGACCGAAGACGCCCGCGCCTATCGCGCCCTCTCGGGTGGGGTCACCACCATCCGCATGTTCCACGGCTCGGCGAATGTCGTCGGTGGGCAAGACGCCGTGGTGAAGCTCAAGTATGGCGAACTCGCCCGCGAGCAGTTGCTGCATGGCAACCCGCAGGGGGTCAAGTTCGCCCTGGGCGAAAACGTCAAGCGGCAGCAGGGGCGGTTTCCCAACACCCGACTGGGGGTCGAGGCGACTCTCAACCGCGCCTTCCTTGAGGCGATCGACTATCGCCGCGAGTGGCAGGAATACAACAAGGCGGTCGCCGCAATTCCGGCGGGCGAGCCCAACCGGCTGCTCGCCCCGCGCCGTGATCTCCGCCTCGAAGCGCTCGCCGACATCGTCGAGCACCAGAAGTTCATTCACAGTCACTGCTACCGCTCCGATGAAATCCTGATGCTGCTCCGCGTGGCGTCGGGGTTGGGCATCCGCGTCTGGTCGCTGCAGCATGTGCTCGAGGGGTACAAGGTCGCCCCGGAAATCGCCGCGCATGGGGCCAGTTGCAGCACCTTCGGCGACTGGTGGGCGTACAAGGTCGAGGCGTTCGACGCCATCCCCCACAACGCGGCCCTGCTGCAAGAGGCGGGCGTCAACGTGGTGCTCAAGAGCGACGATGCCGAGCTGATGCGGCACCTCCCCATCGAGGCGTCGAAGATGCAGCGGTACGGGGGTGTCGATCCCGACACCGCCTGGCGAATGGTCACCCTCAACGGAGCTCGTGAACTGGGGCTGGCCGATCGCATCGGCTCGCTCGAAGTTGGCAAAGATGGCGACGTGGTGATGTTCAGCGGACATCCCCTCAGCATCTTCGCGCGGTGCGAACTGACCGTCATCGAGGGGGTGCCGGTCTTCGTCCGCGACCGCCAGCCTTCTGCCATGACGCCCGCCACCGCCGCCGCCTCGGGCAAACCTCCCGAGTGGACGGCACCGAGTGCCGAACTTCGCAATAAGCCGCTCGATCTGTCGGTCGCTCGCGGCACCTACGCCCTCAAGAACGCCCGCATCCACACTGCCGAAGGGGCTCCGCTCGAACGGGCCACGCTGCTGGTGCATGGGCCGCACATCGCCGCCGTGGGGGCCGACGTGGCCATTCCCGCCGATGTGCCGGTGGTCGATCTCACCGGTTTCGAGATTTACCCCGGGCTGATTGACGCGGGGTCGATCCTGGGGCTGCAAGAGATTGGTTCGCTCCGCGAGACCAGGGACTTTTCCGAAGGGGGCCCGTTCCAGCCCGATCTGCGGGCCGGTGTGGGGGTGAACCCCGATTCCGAACTGATTCCCGTCGCCCGGGCAGGGGGCATTACGACGACGCTCGTCCGCCCCGCGGGGGGCCTGATCTCGGGCCAGGCATCGCTGATGCAACTGGCGGGCTGGACCGTCCCCGAGATGATCCGCGATTACGAAGCGGCCCTGCAGATCTCCTGGCCGCAGGGGAACGACACGCAGGGAGCCATTGAGCAGCTGACCAAGTACCTGGGGGAAGCCCGGACCTACATCGCCCTCCGCGACAAGTCCAAGGCCGCGCAGGTCGCACTGCCGATCGCCGACCCACGGTTCGAAGCCCTCGAGCCTTACCTCGCCAAGCGGAAGAAGGTGCACATCGAGGCCAACAGCCGCCGGCAGATTGTCGAGGCGCTGCAGTTCGCCGAGAAGGAACAGCTGGCGATTGTCATCACCGGTGGCCAGGAGGCGTGGAAGCTCGCTCCGGAGCTGAAACGCCGCGAGGTCCCCGTGATCCTCGGGTCGATCATGGAGGTCCCCAGCGAAGAGTACGACACGTTCGACGCCAGCTACGCGAACGCGGGACGCCTGTTCGAAGCCGGGGTGCTGTTCTGCATCCGCTCGAACGCCTCGGGAACCGCCGGCTTCAGCGCGTCGAACGCCCGCAACGCCCCATTCGAAGCGGGGGTCTCGGTCGCCTACGGCCTGCCCGAGCAAGAGGCGCTCCGCTCGGTCACGCTCAACGCCGCCCGCATCCTGGGGGTCGAGCAGCAACTGGGCAGCCTCGCGGCGGGCAAGATTGCCAACTTCGTCGTGACCGATGGCACCCCGCTGCAACCCGCGACCCAGTACCGCGGTGTCTTCATCAACGGGAAGTTCCATGCTCCCGAAAGTCGGCAGACCCGCTTCTACCAGCGCTACCGCGCCCGGCTGCAAGAGGTTCGCGCCGCCAAGTGAACTCCTCCCGGCTCCACCCGCGGCACTCCCGCCGCGACGTGGCCTCCTGCTGACGTTCTCTCCTTCCTCGGCCCGTGACCCGTCGCCGCGCGGTCTTGCCGCCTTGCGCTACGTGTTACGGGCCAATCCTGGGGTCGCTGCTGCATGAAGACTTCCCGCTCGTCCCGCGCTGTCGCCCCCCAAGCCGGTCGACGCCCCATCACCCGCGCAGACCTGCTGCGACTGATCTCGGTCGCCGACGTTCAGCCCGCCCCCGATGGCTCCCGCGTGGTCTTCGTCCGCCGTCACATCGGCGACAAGAACGCCTCGGTCGCAAATCTCTGGACCGTGCCCGTCAAGGGGGGTGAGCCTCGGCCCCTCACCAACGGGGGCAAAGACCGGCACCCCCGCTTCTCGGCCGATGGCAGCCTGCTGCTGTTCATCTCGGAACGGCAAGCCGGGCAGCCACAGGTCTATTCACTCCCCGCCGACGGGGGCGAAGCGCAGCCCCTCACCCGCTTCCCCGAAGGCTCGATCCGCGACTTTCAGCTCTCGCCCGATGGACGCTGGCTGGCGGTGGCGTTTCGCGCCCAGGTCCCCGGCTGGACCCGCGACGCCGTCCAGGCCCGCGTTACCTCGGGGGCCAGCGACCCGCCCCGCATCGCCGCTTCGCTCTGGTATCGCCTCGATGGCGATGGGGTCTTCGAAGGCGAGCGGTATCAACTCCACCTGCTGGACCTGGCCCGGCAGGAAAACCAGCACGAACCCCGGCACATCTATCGCGACGACACGCTCGGCAACTTTTCGTACGACTTCTCGCCCGACAGTCGCGAACTGGCGCTGACCACCAACCGCGACCCGCAGGCGCTGCTCTATCCCGAGCGCGATGAGGTGGTCCGCTTCGACTGCGAGTCTGGCGCGGTGACCCCCGTTCCCAATCTCCCGCCGGGCCCCAAGCTGGCGGTCCGCTGGTCTCCCTCGGGCAAGCAACTCGCCTGGGCCGGGCGGATTGGCACCGACGGGGCCTACAGTGTCGAGAACCTGGAACTGTTTGTGGGGGACCCCCGGCAAGGGTTGCCGCGCAGCCTGACCGCGCACACCGACTGGTGCCTGATGTCGGTCTGTCTCTCCGATGCCGCCGAGGCGGCGTTCGCGCCGCAGTTCGCCTACTCGGCCGACGGGCGGCGGTTGATCGCCCGCTTCGGGATGTTTGGGACCAGCCAGATCGCCGGGGTCGAGATTGCGACGGGGCGCTGTGAACTGCTCACGCAGCAGACGGCGGTGCACGAACTGGGAGGCCTTGCCCCGGGAGGGAACCTGGTGGGGCTGACGCGGGGGCACAGCACGCAACCCGCCGAGGTGGGAATCGGTCGGCTGACCGCCGGGGGGCTGGAAGTGCGACTGCTGACGGCGTTCAACCAGCCGTTGCTGGATGAACTGGAGTTGGCGACCCCGGAAGAGGTGTGGGTGACGGCGGACGACGGGCATGCGGTGCATGGCTGGCTGATGCTCCCTCCCCGGCCTCCCGCAGGGGGGCGAGCGCCCGGGTTGCTGGCCATCCACGGCGGTCCGCACGCGCAGTACGGCGTGGGGTTTTTCCATGAATTCCAGTGGCTGGCCGCCGAGGGGTATGCGGTGCTCTACGGCAACCCGCGGGGGAGCAAGGGCTACGGGCGGGCGCACTGTGCGGCGATCCGCGGCCGCTGGGGGAGCGACGACTGGGTCGATCTGCAGGCGCTGACGAAGCGGTTGCGGGAGGACCCACGGGTGGATGGGGACCAGCTGGGAGTGATGGGCGGGAGTTACGGGGGCTACATGACGAACTGGGCGATCGGGCACACGCGGGAGTTTCGCGTGGCGATCACCGACCGGTGCGTGTCGAACCTGGTGAGCATGTTCGGCTCAAGCGATCTCCCCGACCTGCCCGACAGTTATTTTCCCGGCAACTCGTGGGATCGTCCCGAGGGGCTGTGGCAGCAGAGTCCATTGAAGTACCTGGGCGAGGCGACGACGCCGACGCTGATCATCCACAGCGAGGGCGATTTGCGGTGCAACATCGAGCAGGCCGAGCAGGTCTTCACGGTGTTGCAACTGCGGGGCATCGCATCGCGGTTCGTGCGCTATCCAAAAAGCACAAGCCACGGCATGAGCCGGTCCGGCCCCCCCGACCTGCGCCTGCACCGACTGGAAGAAATGCGGGCCTGGCTGCAGCGGTATTTGCCAAGCAAGAGAGATCGGTAGCGACGGAGTTCGGGGATTGCGAGTTCAGGATTGAGAATGAGGCATGTCGCACGGTCCACGGCGCGAAACAGAGCAGCGCAATCGGTAACGCCCCCTCAACAAATCGACCCCACCCCCGCGATGGTTCTGGGCGTGTTTGGCAATACGGTTCGCGCGGGAGAGGGGGGACGTGCAGTCGAGGGCGAAGACGGTGATAGGAACGCGCCCAAACCACCCAAACGCATCCCGACGAGATCGAGTCTCCGCGTACCGAGCCTGTAGGGCTCGTTCTGTCAGCCCAGGGCAACGCCCTGGGTCAGGTCCCCCCGAAACGCCCCGGCCCTGTAGGGGCCGTTCACCGCGGTCGGGCGAAGTGAGCCCTGCGCGTTTCGCAAATTGGTCTTGAATTCCATCCGCAAGGATTCGATCCTCGGGTTCAAAACCCGCGAGGCAAGCTCTGCTCCAAGGAAAATCCGGATGTCACAATCGTTGTCGAAGGTGTATGTCCACGGGGTCTTTTCAACCAGGGACCGCCGTGGATTGTTGGACGATCTCTGGCGGGGTGAGTTATTTGAGGTGTTGGGCGGGACAGCCAACGGCCTCGGCTGCCCTTCACTCATCGTTGGAGGCGTAGCCGATCACGTCCACATGTTGTTTCAACTGGGGCGAACAATCACGATTGCCGAGGCGCTCGGCAAGATCAAATCCACATCGTCGGCGTGGGTGAACCAGACCAGGGACTTGTCGACGCCGTTTCAGTGGCAAGGCGGTTACGCCGCCTTTTCCGTGAGCCACTCGAATGTCAACGCCGTCAAGGAATACATCGGCCGTCAACCTGAGCACCACGCGCGGCAATCTTTTCAGGACGAATTGCGAGAGCTGCTGACGCGTTACGAAATCCCATGGGATGAACGGTTTGTTTGGGATTGAACGCGAATGGCGCGCGGAGCGGTGAACGGCCCCTACAGGGCCGAACGGTTGATGGGGCGGTAACCCAGGGCTTCGCCCTGGGCTTGGAGAAGCGGCCCTACAGGCCGCGTGCCGGTGGGGATCGATCCACCATGGCGAACGGAGCGACCGGACGACAACTCGTTACTCCCCCACCCCCGGCCCCTCCCCCGCGACGGCGCTGGGGGTGCTTGGCAATGCGGTTCGCGCGGGAGAGGGGGGACGTGCAGTCGAGGGCGAAGACGGTGATAGGAACGCGCCCAAACCACCCCAACGCATCCCGACGAGATCGAGTCTCCGCGTACCGAGCCTGTAGGGCTCGTTCTGTCAGCCCAGGGCAACGCCCTGGGTCAGGTCCCCCCGAAACGCCCCGGCCCTGTAGGGGCCGTTCACCGCGGTCGGGCGAAACGGTCGCGCATATGCTGCGTAATACAAATCGTGCCGGCGGGGTCGATGGCGCGTGGATCGGTGAACGGCCCCTACAGGGCCGAACGGTTGATTGGGCGGCAACCCAGGGCTTCGCCCTGGGCTTGGAGAAGCGGCCCTACAGGCCGCGTGCCGATGGG
>CAIUHT010001319.1 GCA_903898975.1 uncultured Planctomycetaceae bacterium | reverse complement strand
AGTGCGCCCCTGGTTGCCCGGGTGGGCCAGCCCCTGGCGTTTTCGCTGCAGGTGGTCGACGGTGCAGGCCATCCCCTGCCTCGTGACGCCGAAGTCCACTTGGAATCCGTCAATGGTTACTGCCCCAAGCCGCGGGTACGCACCTACCAGGGGGCGGCCCAGGCGGTGGTGTTGCCCCTGGGGTTGGAGGCGGGCGACATCGTGCGGCTTAAGGCAGGCTTCAAGTTCTTCCCTGCGCTGGGTGAGGCGCAGGTGACGCTCACGCAGTAGGGGCGCTATGGAGGTCCATGACAACCTGTTCGCCCCCCAGGAATTGGAGAGGCTGCGCGTTTGGCTTCTGGGGCAGCCCCTGATCCACGGTTGGCGCGCGCATAACCAGGCTCCGGGATCGTTCTGGCATCGTAATTTCGTGTTGCCAGGTTCTCGACCTCACCACTACGACCAGAAGGCCTGGCATCCGGAGATGACATTCGAGCGCCTGCTGGCCGTGGAGTCGCCGCTCTCGCAGATCGCCCAGAAGATTCAGGCGCGTTTCTTTGGAAACGCCGAGATCACTCGGGTCTGGATGAACGTGCAGGCCTTTGGCGACGAGTCGGCCTTCCACCGGGACTTCCCCGTGGAATTCGCTGCGACCGCCCGTTCGGTGATTCTCTACCCCGTCCCCCGCTGGGAGCGGGACTGGGGCGGCGACTTCGTGGTTTTGGGGGATGACGGGGAGATCAAGAGCGCCGCCCTGGTCAAACCCGGGCGGGTGGTGGCCATCCCCGGTTGCTCACTGCATGCGGTTCGGCCCATCTCCCGATACTGCAATGAATTGCGCTTGGCGCTGGTCTTTGGATCCGAGGAGGTCACATGATCGAAATGTTCTGGCCCACTCCTGTGCTGCGAGACGAGTCCCCTTGGACTGCCGCCGAGTTAGCCGCCCTGCGGGATTTCGCGGCCGAGCGCTTTGCCCACCACAAAGCCCACCCGCAGGAGCATGGCCTGCCCGAGGTGGATACGCGGCTGCGGTTTCAACACAATCTCTTTCACCCCCGGCATGAGGAATTGGCTCCCGAGGTCTGGGGGCGGTTCAAGTTCTGGGTAGACGATCTGTACCGCGGCTATCTGCGCGAGGCTTATGGCGTGCGCAATGCGAACGACTTGCATATCCAAGCGCGCTGTACCCCGGCACTCAATGAGCCGGGGATGCGGGCTCAGCCTCACTACCACCACACTTGCGACCATGTCCTTTGCCTTTACCTCGATTGCGGGTATGGGCGCAGTCCCCCTTCCCAGAGGGACTGGGCTGTCGGTGACGGCGAACTGATCTTGCAGGATCCCCGCCCTATGGCGGGGTTTCCTTTTTGGGAAAAGGTTCGCTACATCGAGACCCGGCCAGGCCTGGTCGTGCTGCACCCATCACGAGTCTGGCACGAGACCAACCCCTTTAATGCGCAGGGCAACCGCGTCCTGCTGGTGGTGACCCTGCGGGTCGCCTCCCACAACTACTGCGAGCTCTACACGGAGCTGGGAAGCCCTGGGCGCCTGAATCGGCCGCTTGATCCGCAGCCTGATTCCCGATTTGACCCACGTCCAACCTTGAATTCGACGGAGAGACCATGACTGCGACTTCCCATTCTTCGTACCCGATCGGCCTGAACGCCCGCGCGGGCTATAGAGCAAAGGCCGCCCGCCTGAGCGACACCCAGGTGCAGATGGTGGTGGATGTAGAGCCACTGAATGGAAATCCTGGTTCGCGCCATACCTTCAATTTGACGATGCTGCCCGGCCAGGATGTGGCTGAGCTTTGTCGTACTGCCTATCCCATTGCATTTGAAGGAGGTGAGCTTTGAAATTCACACTCACTCTCAACGGTCAACGCGGATTCCAGCGACAAGCCATTTATGACCCAGACGATTCCAGTCTGAATTGGGCCGACAACGGGGAACCTTTACCTCTGCCGCAGGCGTTTCCTCGGCAAGAATTGGATTGGGAGCCCTTCTGGCACCTCCATCACCCATCTAACCCTGCTGGTAAGTCCAGAGACATCAAACACTTGAAGCTCCAACTTGGGCTCAAGTGCAATTACACCTGCCAATATTGCTCGCAGGCCCACCAGCCGCATGACCTGGACGGACACCCGGATGACGTCAAGCCTTTCATGGAGCAGCTCCAGGGGTGGTTTGCCGGAGGTGCCGACGGCTTGGGTAGTGGCTTCAAGATCGAATTCTGGGGTGGCGAACCGTTCGTTTACTGGAAGTTGCTCCGTCCTCTTGGAGAAGCCGTAAAAGCACGCTATCCCCACGCGCAGCTATCCATCGTCACCAACGGCTCGCTCTTTGACGACGAGAAGCTTGCCTGGGTTGAGGCGTTGGACATTGGGATCGGTCTTTCTCACGATGGCCCTGCTCAATCGTTCCGTGGCCCTGATCCGTTGGACGATCCTGAGCGACTGACACACATCAAACGCTGGGTTTCTCGCCGTATGCCGATCGACAGGATGAGTTTTAACACGGTCTTGCATCGCCATAACCAGTCACTCAAAGCGGTACGGAAATTCTTCTCTGACAAGCTTGACTTACCGGTTCAGGCCGTCGTGCTGGCCACGGAGGAGGTGATGCTTCCCTATGACACATCAGGTCAGGCTCTCTCTCTTCAAGGTGCCGACCATGTTCGGTATCTGCACCAACTCTTTTGGGAGTTGGCTACGGGTTCAGCTATGGCGGTGGGAACGCTGCGCGACAAGGTCGATGAGTTTTTGCGTTCTGTGGGGCAAAGCCGGCCGTTGGCTGTGCTGGGCCAGAAGTGTGGCATGGACCGCTCAGACTCGATTGCTGTAGACATGAAGGGCAACGTCACGACCTGCCAAAACATGAGCGCCTCCACTGACCACAAAATCGGGCAGGTGGATTCATTCGACGAAATCAGCCTGGATACGGCTTACCACTTCAGTACGCGAAGCGAATGTCCTCGATGCCCGGTGGTGCAACTGTGCAAGGGGGCATGCCTATTTTTGGAGGGTGACTTCTGGAGCGGGGCTTGCGACAACTCGTTTACGCACAACCTGGCCGTACTCTCTGCGGCTCTCTACTATCAGACGCGGGGACTAGTCCTCACAAGGGTTGAGGCACCGGCGATTCGTGCCGAAGGCATCACCGGGGTAGATGTCATCAATCTTGGGTTTGTGGAGCGCGGCGGGGACTTTTCTGCTCTCAGTGAAGCAGTGATGCCAACCATCTATCAGCCGGCGTCTGTTCAAGAGCGAAAGCCTTTCCCTATCGCCGTTGTCGCCGGCTAAGCGGCGCCTCGTTCAATCTGTACCGTCGCCCGCCTGGCTCACGCCAGAGCGGGCTTTTTCTT
>CAIUHT010001318.1 GCA_903898975.1 uncultured Planctomycetaceae bacterium | reverse complement strand
GCGCTGGGCATCGCCGTCGGTTCCGCCCGGGGCTTTGGGGTCTCGATGGCCCTGGGGGCGTTTCTGGCCGGAATGGTGGTCGGGCAGTCGGAGTTTGGACTGCGGGCCGCCATCGAAGCCATTCCGCTGCGCGACGCGTTCGCCGTGCTGTTTTTTGTCTCGGCGGGCATGCTGTTCAATCCCCGCGAGGTGCTGGCGCACTGGCCCCCGGCCCTGGCGGCTGTGCTGATTGTGCTGGTGGCCAAACCGCTGCTGGCAATGGGGGTGGTCCGGGGGCTGGGGCAGTCTCGGGGGACGGCGGTGGCGATGGGGTTGTCGCTGGCACAGATTGGCGAGTTCAGTTTCATCCTCGCCGGGCTGGGGCGATCGCTGGGCATGCTCCCCGGGCCGGCCCTGCAGGCGGTGGTCTGTGCCTCGCTGATCTCGATGACGCTCAATCCCGTGATCGTCAACCTGGCCCCCTGGCTGCTCAGCCTGTGGCACCGTGGACGGGGACCGGAACGCCGGGACGAGTCGCCGCCAGGGACCGCCCCACTGGCCGAGTCCGGGCTGAATGACGGGCGGGGACTGGCGGTGGTGGTGGGGTATGGGCCGGTGGGCCAGGCGGTCTGCCAACTGCTGACCGAAAATGGGATTCGCCCCCTGGTTGTCGAGCGGAACCTTGAAACGGTGCGGCGGTTGAAAGGAGAGGGCTGGCCGACGGTGTATGGGACCGCCGAACATCGCGACACGCTGGTGGCCGCGGGGGTCGAGCGGGCCAAGGCCCTGGTGCTGACCGCCGATGCGTCGGAAGTGACCCACGAAGTGGTCCGGCTGGCCGCCGAGCTGAACCCCCGGCTGCGGATCCTGGTGCGGACGCGGTATCTGAGTGAGCAGCCCAACCTGCCAGCGGTCGCCCGGCTGCGGGTGATCTGCGACGAGCGCGAAGCGGCGCTGGGGCTGCTGGAACAGATTCTGCGTGAGCTGGGAGCCACCCCCGAGCAGATCGATCGGGAACGCGATCGCTTCCACCGCGACCTCGGAGGGACAACGCGCCGGGGTGGACCGGGAGCCGAGGGGAGCGCGGTCGGGGAATCGCAGTCGCTCGCCGAGTTCGTCGCCGTGTCGCTGCGGGAATCCCCGGGTGAAGCGACAGGAGCGGAGTTGGGGGCTGCGCCGGGGAACACGACGGGGAACCCGACGGGAGTTGCGCGCGACGGGACCGCCGGGGGGAATGAGCCACACGGCCAGTTGCCGGCGTGAGGCAGAGCCGCGCGGCGACGTGGGGATGGATCGTGGTTTGCGGCCACGGGCCTGGCGACCTGGCGGCAGCGCGTGTCGCGACGGGCGAAGTGGCGGCAGCGACAAGGCGGCAGCGACTGGCGCGACGAATCGGCCGGTCGGCCTTCCGAGACGACTCAAGCGGCTCAATCTGGCACTGCCGCCAGTCGAGGGGCAGGGCTTGGCACTGCGCGAGTGGCGTCGAGCGAGGTCTGTGACCGCTGTGGCAGAGGTCTCATTGGGTCGCCAGTGGGAGCTTGGTCGCCCCTGCTGTGAAAACCAGCCGGGC
>CAIUHT010001317.1 GCA_903898975.1 uncultured Planctomycetaceae bacterium | reverse complement strand
TGATTGCTCAAGTGGGGAACAGGCCGCTCGGCAATGGCATGGGGCCGGCTCGAAAGGAGGGGGCCGGGCGTTTTTGATGCCGGGAGGGGCTTGTTGCCGGGAGGACCGAGGGTGAGACGCAGGCGGCGGGCTGCCGCGGCACCGGTATGGCGAGCGGTCAGCTGGCGGGGAGCGACGAGGGCTTTTCGGAGGGGTTGTAGATCTCGATCTGGGCCTGTTCGAGGGAAAACTCGCCTGTCGCGCCGTGGGGGGGGGCCGCCAGATCAATGACCAACTGATTGCGGCGTTGCAGGAGGGGGGTCAGTTCGGCCCGCCAGGCTCGCTGGCCCGCTTGAGTCAGCGTTCCTGGCGGAATCTGGTCCGTGGCGAGGGGGGAGAATTCGAGGGGGGTGTCTCCCAGCCAACCGCCGCGGAGTTCCCCGTGAACAACGAGCAGCAGGCAGACCCGGTCTGCGGGATCGAGCCGAAAGGGGGCGTTGAAATGCCGGAGCAGGCGGGCCGACCCGGGGGCCGAAAACCGGGCGGGAAAAGCGGTGGGGTCGAAGCCGTCGAGGCGCGGGTCGGGGGGGGAATCGGGGGCAGGTTGGCAGGCGGTCCAGGCGGCGCGAAGCTGGATGAGATGCGGCGACATGAGTGGTCGGGAAATTTGGGAGGTCGCGTCGCGGGAACATGAGCGGAACCGTTCGCTCTCTCTGGCGTCTTCAGAAATGCAAGGATATACTCGCCCCTGCTTACAACCTCAATGCCTGTCCGGCATTGCCACAGGAGGCTGGGGTGGCGGTTGTGGGCTGCTGCGACGGATCGTGGCCAGTCGGGTGTCTCTGGTTCGATACGGGCGAGTCTGCGAGACAGCGTCCGCGATCGGGTCACGCACCCCGCCATACTCCGCGCGTCACGCACACGGGTTTCCCAGGGCCCCCACCGCATGTCTTACGAACCTCATCCCGGACCGGCGATTCCGCCGGGGTTGACGCCGGCGCCGTCGTCAGCGGTCCCGCCCGCGACCGCTCTTCCCGCGCGGTCCTCCGCGCCGGGCAAGCGGACCAGTCGGCGCACACGCTCGCTGCTGGGCGTCCAGGTTCTCTCCTGCGGGGCCTACGTCCCCGACCTGGTGGTCAGCAACGAAGAACTCGCCACGCGGTTCGGCTTCGACCCCGAGTGGATTGTCCAGCGGAGTGGCATCGTCTCCCGTCGGCATGCCCGTCCCGACCAGGCGACCAGTGACCTGTGCGTGGAAGCGGCCCGCAAGGCCATTCGCGCCGCCCGCGTGAACCCCGCCGATATCGACCTGCTGGTCGTTGGCACTTTCACGCCCGACTACTCGTGCCCCTCAACCGCCTGCCTGGTTCAGGATCGCCTCGATCTCGACTGTGCCGCGGTCGACGTGCAGGCCGCCTGTGCGGGGTTCATGTACGCCCTGGTGACTGCGGCTCAGTACGTGGCCACGGGGAACAGTCGACTGGCCCTGGTGATTGGGGGCGACTGCAACAGCCGGGTCACCAATCCCCAAGACCAGAAGACCGCGCCGCTGTTTGGTGATGGTGCCGGGGCGGTGCTGCTGGCGGCAGGAGAACCGCACCAGGGGCTGTTGTGCTACCAGTTGGGAGCCGATGGCAGCGGTGGCTGCCTGCTGGACCGCCCGAGTGGGGGAACGAAAAACCCGGCCACCCCCAGCGACATTGAGCAGGGACGGCACTACTTGCGGATGGATGGCCGCAATGTGTTCAAGTGGGCGGTCAACGTGGTGACCGACTCGATCGGGTTGATGCTCGAGAAGACCGGTCTCCGCGTCGATGACGTGTCGCTCTTCGTGCTGCACCAGGCGAACCTGCGGATCATTCACGCCGCCGCCGAGCAACTGGGGATTCCCCAGGACAAGCTGGTGGTCAACCTGCAGAAGTACGGGAACACGTCGGGAGGGTCGATTCCGATTGCGTTGGAAGAAGCCTTCGAGGCGGGCCGGATCCGCCGGGGCGACACCGTGCTGATGTCCGGTTTCGGTGCCGGGCTGACCTGGGGCACAGCACTCTTCCGCTGGTAGTTTGTGTTGAGTCGGTCGCCCGATCTGCGGTCCGCACTCTGCGGCTGGTGATCGCTGCCAGCTGACGCCAGCGGCCTAGGTATCCCTCCGGCGGCGTGTCGCGACATTGTCTGCACCACCCTGTCTCCCGACGGGCTCTGCAAGGGGACTGCTGGTGCGCTCATCGCCACTCATAGTCGCTGGGGCGACTGCCCGAGATTCGCCTCGTTCGGTCGACGAAGTTTACTGGTCTTCGCTGAGCCGGGCGTTCGGGAGAGGGCTGCGCCCCGGTCGCGGAAAGTCCCCCCGTTGTGTGGCCGGGGGCCTTCGCCAATATTGCAGCCGACTCGGGCATGCCCGAAGATGACGCGGCCCCAGGCACCCGGGTGGC
>CAIUHT010001316.1 GCA_903898975.1 uncultured Planctomycetaceae bacterium | reverse complement strand
TCGTGCATGTAGCGGTTGTAGCGCCAGCGGACCAGGTCGTCCCCGGTCGGGGGGGCCTGATCGAAGCGGCGATTGCGAGGGGCGTAGTAAGCATCCCACACCTCGCGTTGCTCGGTATTGATGCCCGGGGGGAGCTTGCGCTTCACATCGAGGTCGGTGAAGGTGCGGTCGATTCCCATGTCGTGCTCTTTGACCGCCCGGCTGCGACCCGTGAGCGGATCGAAGAGGTGCGGGGGCTCGGGGTATTGCCGGTCCGCATCCCAGCCCAGGTGACGAAGGGCGGGAGACCATTCGCGGTGGGGAGCCTTGTGCTGGCACATCAGCAGGAACGGACGCTCCCGATCCCGCTGCTTCAGCCATTCCAGCGAGAGGTCGGTGATCACATCGGTGACGTACCCCAGGGTGGTGACCTTCTGCCCGTTGCGGATCATGGGGGGGTTGTAGTAGATCCCCTGGCCGGGAAGGATCTGCCAGTGGTCGAAACCGGTCGGCTGACTGCCCAGGTGCCACTTGCCAATCATGGCGGTGGCGTAGCCCGACTGTTGCAGCAGCTTGGGAAACGTGACCTGCGAGCCATCGAAGGTGCAGTTGCTGTTGTTATAGAAGCCGTTCTTGTGCGAGTACTTCCCGGTGAGAATGGTGGCCCGGCTGGGACCGCAGATGGAGTTGGTGACGAGACAGCGATCGAACCGCACACCCTCGCGGGCGAGCCGGTCGATAGACGGGGTCTCGAGCAGTTTCCGCGCGTCGCCGTAGCTGCTGAGAGCCTGGCAGGTAAGGTCGTCGCAGAAGAGGAAGACGATATTCGGGCGGGCAGGGGGGGCACCGCGGGCCGGGCCGGTCACCGCGAGGCAGAGCAGAATCAGCACAGCCGAGAAACGAGCGCGGGCGAGCATCGGCAATCCAGTGGAAAGGAGGGGAAGCGGCCAACGGGCAGTCTAATCGCGGCCAGAACGGCTCGACAACGTCCCGACCCGCTGGGTAGAGTCCATCCGCGGGCGGTGAGAGGTTGCTGCTGGGGCTGAACCTGGTTGCGGCCGGGATGGGAGCGGATGGCGATTGGGCGACGCAGAGAGTGTGGGGCAGTCGCGAGTTGCTGACAGACAGGGGGGCGGCGAGGCGGTCACGGGGCCGGAATACGGTGGACGGAGAAAGGTGGCAGACGTGACCTCTGAGCGCGGTGCGGGCTCTCCCTCCGCCGATCCCTCCCGACCGGTGATCGATCATGGCACCGCGCCGCTGCAATGGCCCGCAGCCGCGTCCTCCCCCCCGGCCGAAGAGAGCACGCCCGCGAACAGTCCCGCCGGTCAGCCAACTTCCAAGGCTCCCCTCGAGCCGCTCCCGATCCAGGAATTCCTGGGCGAGCCCGCGCTGCTGGTCACCGACTTTGTGCCAGCCCCGCCGCCATCGACGCGTCGCGGCCAACCTTTAGAGAACCCCCCGGTTCGGCCGGGGCCGGTCCCGGGATCCGCCGGTGACGCGCTGCCCGCTGCGACTTCCCAGGCACAAGTTCCGCGTCGCAGCCTCATCCGTCGGGCGATCGGGGGCGTGGGCTGGAGCATCACCACGCTGTTCGGTTTGGCCTGTGTGCTGTTGCTGCTGGCGGTGGTCTCGGCCATTC
>CAIUHT010001315.1 GCA_903898975.1 uncultured Planctomycetaceae bacterium | reverse complement strand
GCGACCAACCCCGCGACCCCCGGCTCCACTCGAGAGCGCGGACCAGCGGAGCGTAGAGGGCAAGGCGAAACAGCCCAAACAGCCGCCCCGCGAACTTCAACCGCCCGGCCACCGCCAGCGACCACCCACAACCGCCACCATCAACCACCGCGACGCGTCAAACCGTTGCGTTCCTGGGTCGCCCCGCAGCATTGGGGGCCACCCATCTGGAACGCCCTCTTACGGGCGACGGGCCTGGCGATTGGGATCGACGCGGGCGAACGCCTTGAAGCGGACCGGCTCATTCGACTGATCGAGCAGCACCGAGAACTCATCGGTCACCGGCCCCCCCGTCATGGGAGCGACCAGCGTGATCGGAATGACCTGCACCGCTTTGCCCTCCTTGGGGAGTCGGGCTTCGAACGTCCCGGCGGTCTGCTCACTCTCGATGCCGGTCACCTTGAAGGGGCGCTTGCCCCGGATGACCAGGTTGCGGGTCACTTCCGCCCCCGGGGCGACCACGCCGAAGTCGAGGATTTCGGGCGTGGCGAAGAAGTCGGGTTCGATCCGGCCTTCGACCATCACCGGCAACTGCGGACCAGCGGCATCATCGGTCACGAGGGTGATCTGATCGCGGAAATCGCCGGCGGGAGCCCCCTCTTTCAGCGTCACCAGCAGTTCGTAGGTGGTGGTGCCATTGGGCAGCCGGGCGAGTTCGGTCGCCTTCGCCTCGAGGAACTCGTTCTTGCAGACCAGTTCGACAATCCGCCAGTCGGGTCGGCCGACGTGGCTCACCTGGACCTTGCGCTGGGCCCCCTGCCCCTTGGCCACGGTGCCGAACAGGGCAGCTCCCGGGGTCAACCCCACATCCCGGCGGATGTAGGCGTGGAGGGGGATGGGGACTTCGGCGTACGCGGGGGCATCGAACGCGACCATCATGGTCGACTTGCGATCGCCTTCGAACTTGAGGGTGTCGAGGGTGATCTCGATCTCGGTCGATTCGAGACTGGCGAGCGTGTCCATGGGGATGCGAACGGAGAAGCACTTGCAGGTGGTTCCCGCCGCCCGGATATGCAGCGTCTCTTTGTAGACGTTGGTGATCTTCAGGCGGGCCTTGGCCTCGGCACCACGGGCGACCGTCCCGAAATCGAAATCGAGGCGGGCGAAGAGTTTTTCGGCCCACTGCGGATCGGGCGTCTGGAAGACCACCGGAGCAGCCTGACCGGGAACAGGCCCCTGGGGCTGAGCGAGGGCGATCCCCACCGAGACCAAACAGCCGAGAAGTGCCGAGCACAGAGTTCGAATCATGCCAGCGCGAGTCCTTTCTAGGCCGGAAAATACACGGAATTCGCAAAACCTGTCAACCGGGCCTTCCAACCCACCCCCCAATATCCCAAATCACCCAATCCCCCAGCACCCAATCACAAATCCCGCCCGCAAAGCGACCTCAATAACCCCCCAGCGAAGCCACCCCCACAACCCGCACGGGCCAACCCCGTCAAGCAACGCATTAGTAGAGGTGGGATTCATCCCGCCAGTCGCGCTGCCTCCCCAAGCCACCCACCCGCGCTCCAGCCCCGCACCAACCCCCCAGCGAAGCCACCCTCGCAACCCCCACGGGCCAACCCCGT
>CAIUHT010001314.1 GCA_903898975.1 uncultured Planctomycetaceae bacterium | reverse complement strand
TGGGAAGGATCCGTTGGCTGTCGATTCGGTGAGGTGGGTCGAACGCTGAACGCGTGGGGTTGCCCGATCGGCCTACTCTTCCATCGCCCCCGGTTCAGGCTCGGGCAGGCTCGAGCAGAAGATGTTCGCCATCAGGTACACGAACGCCGCCACACCCCCGGCGGTCACCGCAAACTTCTGCGGCGTGGACCCCAGCGTGTCGGGCAGCAGCGACACAATCGTCGTTGTCACCAGGGCGAACGCCGTCCCGAACATCCGGCCGCCAATATTGGCCGCGAAGCTCTCCCCCGTCCCACGCAGGTGCACGGGGTACACCAGCGGCAGGTAGTTCCCCCAGAAACTGAACTGCGCCACTGTGAACAGCCCCGCCAGGAACATCCCAATCGACATCGTCGTGATTGGCAGCGTCCCCAGGTAAATGCTCGACAGGTCGATCTCGGCGAACTTCGTGTTGGGCACCGAGAGGAAGAAGAAAAAGATCGCGGGCACAATCAGCAGCCCCGGGCCCAGGAAGATTCGCATCAGGTTCCGCCGGCTCAACACTCGAATCGCCAGGAACGCCAGCAGGAACCGCCCCACCAGGCCCCCCACCTCCTGCATCTTGGTGTACTGGCTGGCGACCTTCTGCTCGATCTGCCCCCGCGTCCGCCGCTTAAGAGCCTCGGCCCGCTCGGCTTCCGGTGGCAGCTTCAGTTCCTCGACTGCCGACTTCACCTTCTGCTGCACATCGGTCAGCCCCTTGACGATTTCAGGAGCCTGCTGGATGGCACCAAACGCCGCCCCGTAACTGCAGGCGAACATCACCGTGGTCACCAGCGTGGTCTGCCGCAGTTGCGGTGCGAACAACTCGCTGAACGACGGCCGCCGCAGGGTCCCGGCCGCCCGCTTCTGAGCCCAGACCGGGCTCTCGGGCAGGAAGGGGCGAATGACAATCAGCGGCAGTGCCGGAATGAGCCCCGACATCAGCGTGTACCGCCACGGAGCGTGGACGAATTCCTGCTTGATCTGTCCCAGCAGCGGCGCGAGCAACCCTGGAATGCCGATCGCCGGGAACGACTCGGCCACCCCCTTGGTCGAGATGTACTCACTCACAATTGCGACCAGCAGGCCCCCAATCGAAGAGAACGCCTGGGTGTAGCCCAGCACTTTCTCCCGCTGGGTGGGGTTGGGGAACAGTTCCGCCAGCCACGCGACCGCCGCCACAAATTCGACGCAGACGCCAATAAATGTCGTGCAGCGGAAGAACAGCAGCATCCAGATATTCGTCGAAAACCCAGCCAGGAACGCCGAGACCGCGTACAGGATGATGCTCCACGTCAGCACGAACCGCCGTCCCAGCCGGTCGGTCAGCACCCCGCCGTACATCCCCACAATCCCCCCAATGAACGCCGGGGCGAAAAACAAGATCCCGCGCCAGAACAGGAACTCCGTCGAGCCCGGGGCGACCCCCAGCAACTCCTGCGCGGCGGGCCCCAGGATGAGGGGCAGCATCAGCAGCTCGTAGATGTCGAACGCGAACCCAATCGCGGCGATCACGCAGATAAGCCACTGCACGGTCGTCAGTGGACCGGCGGAAGGAGGAGCGGTGCGGGAGGACATGGGCGAAGCCCTGAGGCGGGAAGAAACAGGTGGGAACTCGCTGCACTGTAGCCTCGCGGCACCACGACGGGAAGCGTTGGCCCGCCCCGCCACAGGCTCCCCGGCACCCCCCGCACACCCCAGCCGATTCCCACCGACGTCCCCTCGGCGATAGACTGTCTCCGCCGCTCCCCCCCAACCCGCCATCACCCGCCCGGATGAGTTCCCCCGCGTCCCGCTCACCCCCCGCCAACCGCACTCCTGCGGCGGGCCAAACCTCCGCCCCCCCCGCTGTCGGGGCGTCAGGACTCGCGGCGCTCCCCGCTGGCAACCTCCACCTCGTCCGCCGCCTGCTCGCCCTCGCGTGGCAGTACCGCTGGGGCTGCGTCTGGCTCCTCTCCCTGCAGGG
>CAIUHT010001313.1 GCA_903898975.1 uncultured Planctomycetaceae bacterium | reverse complement strand
TCAACCGGCAGCGCCCAGCGGGACGAGCGGGACAAGTCTCACTCGACGAACGCCAATCCTACAAGCGGCGTGGCCGCGTGGCTGCGAGCGGGGTGCGTGGGGATGACTCTTCAGTACGTGCGGCGGGCGACGACGTTCACGTAGATGTCGCGAAGTTGGCGGTTCATTTCCCGGTGACAGAACCTGACCCGGCAGAGTTCTCGTCCGGCTGCCCCCAGTTCAGCTCTCAGGCCGGGGCGCTGCGCCAGGTCGAGGATGCCCGCCGCCAGGGCGGTAATGTCCCGAGCCTGCACCAGCACTCCCGTACGCCCGGTCTGCACCACCTCGCGGGCTCCGTCGAGGTCGTAGCAGACCACCGGTTTGCCCGCCAACAACGCCTGCGGCAAGACCCGCGCCAGGCCCTCTCGCAGGCTGGCGTGCACCACCAGGTCGGCGGCCGCGAGATACTCGGGAATCCGCTCGGGCGGAATCAGCCCGGTCAGCAGAAACCGGTCTTCCAGCCGCTCGCGCCGAATCCGCTCGAGCAACTGCTCACGCAACAGCCCGTCCCCCACAAACACGAACCGCACGCGGGGTTCGAAATCGGCCACCCGGCGGGCGGCGTCGATCACGTCGGCGTGCCCCTTCAGGTCAAACAGCCGCGCGATCTTCATCACCACCACGTCATCCCGCCCAAACCCCAATTCCCGACGCATGGTCTCGCGGTGACGGGCGGAGTTGAGGAACGGCTCGACCTCCATCCCGCTGTAGACGGTGACGAACTTGGCCGGGCGGGCGACATGGGCGGCGACATACTGCTCGGTCATGGCGTCGCAGACGCTGATCAACCGGTCGCAACGCCGGGCGGCCCACCACTCGCACGCGCGGTACGCCTGCCACGCCAGCGGCGACTGCCAGGCATGAAACGGCGCTCCATGAATGGTGTGCACCGTGGGCAGGCCCAGGTTCCACGCCGCGGCCCGGCCCAGCACCCCGGCCTTGGAACTGTGGGTGTGCACAATGTGCGGACGCAGCTCCCGCAGCCAGGCCTTGAGGGTCCGATAGCTGCGCCAGTCGCGCCCGGGACTGACCTCCCGCCTCAGGTCATCGAGGACCCGCACCTGCCGACCGGCCCGCTGGGCCCGGTCCAGCAGGCTTCCCTCAGGACCGAGCGCCGGTCCGGTGATCAGCGTGACCTCATCTCCCCAGTCGTCCTGCTGCCCCTCCACAGACAGCAGCGTGTTCTCCTGGGCCCCCCCCAGGATCAGCCGGGTGATGATGTGCACGATCTTCATGGCGAGTCCGTCAGCCGGCGAGCTCCGCCCGCTGCAACCCGCGATGGTGCCAGCGTTCGAGTTCCCGCCAGACCCACAGCACCAGCAGGCACGCCAGCCCGGTCATCAGGCCCAGGAACGAGAGCCGGTTCCACGTCAGCCACCACCGCACTCGCGGCGACAGCCAGGTCAACCCCCGGGTGGTCGTGGCCGCGTTGCTCAGCTCGAGGGGCAGATCGCGGAGCTCGGGAGCGGCAGCCTCGGCCGGAGCGGGTGCGTCGGGAGCGGTGTCGATGTCGTTCCGCTCGGTGGCGGGAGACGCCGCGAGTTGGGCCAGTCGCTCGAACTCGGCGAGCGCCGCGTCGGACGGAACCACGGTGGGCTCTCCCGCCGTCGGTTGGCGATGAGCCGAGCGGTGAAAACGGCGACTCTCCGTCAACTGGTCAACCGCGTGCGAGTTGGCGACCGGGGAGGTCTCGACGGCATCCGGCGACACCTCGGACGGGTTGGTCGCGGCGGTGGCCGGGGTGTCGGTGGGTGGCTGATTGGCAATCTCAGCCCCAGGATTCTCGGTGGCTGCGGAGCCTGGTCCGGCGTCCGGGGCATAAGTCGGGCCGGTGGCCGCGGGGGGCCGGGGGAGAGCCTCCCCAACGGTGGCGGTCTGCAGCGTGGCGATAAAGCGGGACGGGCTCTCTTCGTCGGACCGGTAGAGCGCCTTCTGGGCCAGTTCGAGGCGGTGGGCAATCTGGGCGAGGCGGAGAGCTTCTTCGCGATGCCCGGCTTCCCATTGCCGACGGGCCCGGTCGAGCAGGCGATCGGCCCGCTGGCGATAGCCCTCGGCGACCGCGCGTTGCTCATTCGCCGCCTGCTCAGCCACCTGGGGATCGACCACCGCGACGCGGGGGACGGACCGGGGTGCGGGGGCCGCCGGGCGTGAAGCGCCACTGTCGGTGGCTTCAGCCGCTCTCTTGCGGGCCGGCGTAGCCACCGCGTCGATGGTCTCGGTGGGCGACGTTTCGAGTTCCTGGGAGTCGCCGGCAGCCGGCTCGCCTTCAGCAGCAGCGCCAGTCGCCGACGCGTCTTCCTTGTCGGACGATTCGTGTTCGGCAGCAGTCCCGGATCCTTCGCCGGCCACGGGTTGAATGGTGGGCTCGACGGTCGCGGCGGGGAGGCCCGCGATCACTGCCTCTTCCGGGGGAACGCTGACTGTGTCACCGGCGGCTGTGGGCCGGGCGGGAGCGGACGGGTTGGCACCGGTTGGTGAGGTGTGAGCCGGGGTCCGTTGTGTGGCGGTGACGCGCGGCGTTGGGGGCGCAGCCTGGGGGGCCTGAGTGACAACCGTGCGCGCCGCTTGACGCGAGCGCGTGCGGGGCGTTGGGCCAGTGGCAGAGGCCGAAGGAGCAGCGGTCGAGGGGGCAGTGTCGACCACGCGGCGACGAGCCGAGGCCACCGCGACCGCCGAAGGGGCCTGCGGGGGCGTGGGAGTGGACGATAGACTGGCGGCGGATTTGTTGGCGGCGGGGCCGGTCGCGGGGGCCACAACCCGGCTGCGAATGCGCGCGGTTCCCGGGCGAGCGGTGGTGGGCGGAGTGGCCTCGACGCGGGCTATACCCAGGTCGGTGGAGTGCGCGGCGAAAGCCGGGCGGTCGTCGGCCGCAGGGCTTTCCAGTTCAGGCGAACTGGCACGCACAGTGAGTCGCTCGGGGCCCTGGGCGCAGCCGGCCAGCAGGCCTCCCAACCCCACGAGCAGGGGGGCGAGCCAAAGTCGCCAGTGCCCTGAGCGGCAGGTTTGGGAACCACACGATGTGGCAAGGCGGAGTGCCATGGGCTCCATTCACAACGGGAGACAGGGAGAGACCGGATCGTTCAGAGTGGATCGACCGTTCTGACTACGCGGCTTGAGTAAGATTTGCGGGCTGTGTGGTTTTTTCTGGCACCATTGCTGGTGAAAATGGGGAAATGGGTGGTTTGGGGGGAGTGGAGATTGGGGGAAAGCGCGTGGAGAGCAGAGAGTCGACGAGGGGCGAGGGTGGAGACCTTGGGCAGGGGGGGGTACAAGTACTGCGATTCAACATGAGGGCTCGGTGGGATTGCGGGCTGGCGGGGTAGCCAGCTGGAGGACGAGGGTGGGTCCTCGAGCTGGGATGAGTGCCAGAGGGGCG
>CAIUHT010001312.1 GCA_903898975.1 uncultured Planctomycetaceae bacterium | reverse complement strand
CCCGCATCCTCCGCCGCCGTTTTCCCCCAGGCGGCCCCTCGTGGGCCACCCCTTCCGAGTCGCCAGACTGTCTCGCGGGTCTCGTCTGGCCCCCCGGTGGGCCTGGTTCAGCGCGACAGTGACCGCGTCGCCAGTCCCTGGGTCGCCGTCCGCATCACCGCGGCCCGGGGGTCTCAGGGTGACGGGTTCCGCCCCCTTTGGGCAACTGAGGCGGACCCAGCGGGGTTCGAACCAGCGGCCGACGGGGGCGAAAGAGCCCGTCGCAAACGCTCTCCCCCTCCCTCTCAGCCCGCCTCGACTCCCGGGCAGCCTGGACCGCGAGTTCGCCATCCCGGATAGGCTTGGCACGGGTCCGAGGGTCGACCCCGCAGTATTCAGGCGACTGGTTCCCGAGCGGCTGGGCCACCAGTCGCTCGCCGCGAACCGCCATCGCCACAATCCACACTGGCCGGGGCGAGTTGAGCGGGACCCAGCCACCGCGGGAGACCTTTCCCCGTGGGCTGGGAGGTTGGACTTTGCCGTCTCTGCCAACCCGGCTACAATCGCCGCTTCCCCGCTCAACAGTCTGTCGGGGAAGAATTTGCATAATCCATCCCTCTGCGCGTTGTCAAGGTCGGTCCCGCGATGGAGTCACCGTTCACGTTCTTCCGCGAGCACCAGAAACGGCTTCTGGTGTTCACCTTTTTGGCGGCGATGATCGCATTTGTCCTCGGCGATCCGCTGATGCGGCTGGTGGGATCTCTGCAGGGGCGGGGGAGCAGTGACCCAGCCCTGGTCGAGACCAGCGCCGGGAATCTCCACCGGTCCGATTTTGAAGAGCTTGCCAACACGCGCGTGCTGGCGAACAACTTCATGCAGCTTGCCGCGATGGAATCTGGGGTGCCCGAAGCGGCCCAGTTCAATTTCGGGAGCACCAATCGGGACGACCTGCTGTTCACCTGGCTGTTTCGGCAGGAAGGGAAGCGGCTGGGCATCCAGGTCGACAATGGCCAGGTGCAGGAATTTCTCGACAAGACGTTCAACCGCAAGCTGAGCACCCGGCGGTTTATCGCCGCGTGCGACCAGGCGGGAGCGAGTCAGATCCGCGTCTTCGAGGCGCTGAAGGCCGAGCTGATGGCGCAGGAGGCGGTGCGGGTCTCCCGTCCTCCGCTCTCGCCCACTCCCGAGCAGATGTGGGACTACTACCAGCAGGTGCACCAGCGGCAGGTCATCGAGGTCGCGGCGGTCCCCGTGGCCGCGTTTACCGACGACAAGGCCGAGCCCGACGACAACCAGGTTGCGCAGCTGTTCGCCCAGCACAAAGAGACGTTCGATCCTCGGGAAACGCCCGATCGACCACTGCGTGGGAAGTACAAGCCTGGCTTCCGCGAGCCCCGCAAGGTGCAGTTGCAGTACGTGAAGCTCGGTTTCGAAGAGGCGAAAGCCGAAGTGGCGAAGTCGAACCCGGTCACCGACGCGGAGATCGAGGCCTATTATGAAGAGAAGAAGCTGGTCGATCTGAGCCTGCAGGAGCCCAACGCTCCCGCCCCGGAGGAACCTGGTGACAAGCCCGGTCTGACGCTTCCCGACGAGGAAGTGGAGATGATCGAAGGAGAGACGCCACAGGAAGAGGGGGATCGGCCTCCTGCGCCTGCGAAGCCGGACGAGACGACCGAGCCCGCCCCCGCCACGGACGGGGATCCCGCCCCCGAGAGCAAGGCGACCCCGCCTGCCGAGGAAGCGGCTCCGCCCAAGAACGAAGCCGAGCCCGAAACACCAGCCGCTCCGGAATCGGGAGAGAAAGCGCCCGGGGCGGAACCTGCCACGAGCGAGCCGCCTTCGTCGGCCTGCCAGGAGGGGGGCGAAGCCGCGGCACCTGAAGTGAAGGGGGTGCCCGACGAGGCTGCTCCCGCGCAGCCTGCCGAAGAGAAACCGGCTGCGGAAGCCCAGCCCGCTGGCGAAGAGAAGCCTGCGGCGGTGGAGCCCCCTCCAGCCGACGAGCCGGCCGGGGAAGCGAAAGAGGGCGAGACTCCCGAGGCGGGGGCGAAGCCCAAGCCGCCGGCTCCTCCTCCGGACGAACCGCGTCCCACCGGTCCCAGGTTCAAGCCCCTGGATGATGAACTGCGGGCTGAGCTGCGTGATCGCCTGATTGCCGATCGGGCTCGGGTGCTGTTGAAGAAGCGTTCGCGGCAGGTCGCCAACGCGATGTACACGGCGGGAGAGAAGCTGGCGGCTGGAGACGCCGACAAAGAGAGTGAAGAACTGGGCCGACTGACGAGCCGGGAGCGTGACCAGCGGGAAGAAGCCCGCCAGGCGGCGAATGTCGCCGCGGCTGGCGAGGCGCTGCGAGCGGTCGCGACCGCCCACTCGGGTGAGTTTGTCGAGACGGGTCTGCTGTCGCCCCAGGATCTGCTGGAGCACCCGGTCTTGGGCAAGGCCCAGGAAGCGGCGAGCGACGAAGGCTCGCTGGGGGGCTCGAACATCCTGACGCTTAGCTTCCGCGACACGGGGGTGTATGTGGCCAGTGAGCTGGAAGACTCTCCCCTGTCGGACCTGGAGGGGAACCGCTACGTGATGTGGAAGGTGCGCAATGTTTCCGACCATGTCCCGGCACTCGATGAACCGGGAGTGCGGGAGCATGTGGTGCGGACGTGGCGCCGGCTGCAGGCCGAGCCCAAGGCCAAGGCGCGAGCCGAGGAACTGCGGGCGGCCGCCAAGGGGGAACAGCCCCTCGAGACGGCGTTGGCCGGGCAGAAGGTGAACCCCGCCGCGGGCGAGCCAGTGGATGTGACGATCGCCGAATCGGCGGACTTTTCGCGGTACCGGCAATCGAGCGCCCCGATGAGTTTCCGCCAGCGCCTGGAGCTGGGGAACCCCGGGGTGGTCGATGGCGCGGGCGAAGAGTTCATGAAGGCAGTCTTCGAAGAGATGCAGCCGGGCGATGTAAAGGTCGTTCCCAACGACGACGCCTCGATCTACTACGTGGTGAAGGTGAAGTCCCGGACGCCCGCGACGCGGGAAGCGTTCCAGCAGGCGTCGCTGTTCGGGATCTCGATTGGGACGTTCAACCTGCCGTCGCAGTACCAGGAACTGGCCAACCGCGATTCGCAGCGGGTCATGCTGCAATTCGACCGGCAGTTGCAGAAGCGGTATGCGGTCCGCCTGCGTGATCCGGAAACGGGGGCCTACCTCCCCGATCGGCTGCAGGAAGAAGACGACGTCGAAGTCGAGTCGGACGACGCCGAGGCGTAACGCTTCGCGACTGTGGCGACCTGTTCACACGACCCCCGGCGGGCTCTCCGCCGGGGGTCGTGTGCGTTAGAGGATGCCGAATGCGGGCCTGTTCTCGCCCACGCCTGGTTGGCCGCAGCGCGGCGGGGAGGGCTGTGGGGAATGGGCAGCATGCCTGCCGGCGAATGCCGTGAGCCCGCTGAATGCGCGACCGTGTGCGCTGAGACCACTTGCGCTGAGACCGCGGGCGCTGAGACCGCGTGCGCTGAGACTGCGTGCGCTGCGACCGCGTCGGCCCAGGCAGGGAGTGCCGGGCGCAGCGGGGGACTGCACAGCGGGGCACTCTGGGCAGCGGGGCACTCTGGGCAGCGAGGCACTGCGCGGTGGGTGGGTTGTGGGATGACTCCGAGGGAGTTGAGTTGTGTCAGTTGGTCGTGGGTGGGGTCCAGCCGCCGGCGCGGAGCCAGGTGGTGGCGTGGCTGGGCCAGTCGCCCACATCGGAACCGGCGACCGGGCGGAGTCCGTAGCCGTGGCCTCCGTGGCCGTACACATGCAACTCACTGGCGACCCCGCGGCTCTTGAGGGCGACGTAGAACAGTGCCGAGCCGAGGGCTGACGAGCGATCATCGTCGGTATGCACGAGAAAGCAGGGAGGGGCCCCGGCGGGGGGGGTGAGGCCGTCGAGCAGGGTGGCGCCTCCGTCGGCGGTGAGGTTCCAGGGGTAGAGCAGCAGGGCGAAGTCGGGGCGATGGGGCTGGCGGTCGATGTCGTCGGCTGGTGGGTAGGCGGCTTCGCCCTCATCGCAGAGGAGTCGGGCGGCGACTTGACCGCCAGCCGAGAAACCGAGGAGGCCAACCCGCCGGGGATCGAGTTGCCATTCGGTGGCCCGGGCTCGGGTCAACTTGAGAAGTCGCTGGGCGTCTTGCAGAGGCCGGCGCCAGGGGGGCGGAGCGGAGTCGCCGGTGGGGGCGGTGTCGCTGGTGCGGTAGCGGAGGACGAGGGCCGTGACACCGAGGCGGTTGAGCCACTCGGCGGCTTCGGTCCCTTCCTTGTTGGTGACGACGCGACCGAATCCCCCGCCGGGCAGAATGACCACCGCGGTACCATTGGGTTGCGGGGGCCGATGCAGGGTGAACGTGGGGAGGGCCACCCCCTTGAGGCGGGTGACTGGGGGATCTTCTCCCGGGCGGGCGGGGAGCCACTCTCCCGTGTCGCGGGAGGTTTCGCCCGGGGCGAGATCGGGCCAGAGGGGCTGGGGGGTGGGCTGTGGGTCGGCGGCCACGAGTGTCGCCGAGAGGAGCAGGGGGAGGAGTGCTCCGCGAAACAGGCTGGGCATGCGGACACCACGAAGAGAGGAGGGGGAGCGGACGGGAGAGAGTGTGGAGAGTAGTGAGTCGTGGGTGGAGAGTGGAGAGTGGAGAGTGGAGAGTGGAGAGTGGAGAGTGGAGAGTGGAGAGTGGAGAGTGGAGAGTGGAGAGTGGAGAGTGGGCCAGAGACTGCCCAACTCCCCGGGGGGTGCGGTATTATGGTGCGATTGTCGGTGGCAGGAGTGAGGGGGGGAGTGGGAGATTGAGGGGCCGGAAACTGGAACCGGGGGGCTCGAGTGGAGTCTGCGGTTGCGGGCCAGAGGGTGGGGTTGAGTGGAGTGGGGCGAGCGGGGGGCGAGTGCCCGGGGAGGTCCTGGGGGTCGTCCGAAGTTCCTTGGCGTTCATCCATCAGAGAGCAGAGGATCGGGTCAACGATGTCATCGCATGCGGCAACCAAGTCGTCGGGCTCCACGGGATCGATTGGCGGAGTGCGGAAGATCAAGGAAGACCTGGAGGTCAACAAGCTCTTTCGGGCGTTGATCAAGCTGGGTGGGTCGGACCTGCACCTGAAGGTGACCAAGCCCCCGGCGATGCGGGTGCGGGGGACGATTCGCGAGCTGGACATGCCGCCGTTGACCGACGAGGACATGATCCGGCTGTGTTACCCCATGATGGACGAGCGGAACACGCAGATCTTCCACGACGAGGGGGGGGCCGACTTTGCGCACGTGGTCGAGATGGAGAACGACCAGGGGGTGAAGGAGCCCTGGCGGTTCCGGGTAAACCTGTTCGTGCAGATGGGCCGGGTCGGGATGGTGTCGCGAAAGGTGGAGCGGTCGATTCCGAACTTCGAGGGGCTGTACCTCCCCCCGGCGATGGAGAAGCTGTGCCACTACGACCAGGGGATGGTGCTGCTGGCGGGGGTGACGGGGTCGGGCAAGAGCACGACGATTGCCTAGATGCTGAACTACGTGAATCAGAACGAGCGGGTGCACATCCTGACGATCGAGGACCCGATCGAGTTCGTCTACACCGAGCAGAAGGCGCTGATCAATCAGCGGGAGATCGGGGTGGACGTGAAGGACTTCAAGATTGCGATGAAGCACGCGGTCCGGCAGGATCCCGACATCATGCTGGTGGGCGAGATGCGGGACATGGAAACGTTCGAGACGGCGATGCACGCCGCCGAAACGGGACACCTGGTGTTTGGAACGATCCACGCCTCGAGCGCGCCGTCGACCATTGGGCGTATCCTCGACCTGTTTCCCCGCGAGATGCATCCCGCGTTGCGGAGCAACATGGGGTTCAACCTGAAGGCGGTGGTGGCGCAGAAACTCCTGCCGACCATTCGCGACACGCCCAAGCGGGTGCCGATCGTGGAGATCATGATCATGAACCCGACCATCAAGAAGCTGATCCTGGAAGAGCGTGACGAAAAACTGTTCGACGCGATCCGGATTGGCAAGGAAGAGGGGATGCAGCTCTTCAATGACAGCCTGTATTACTTCGTGACCAACGAATACATCAGTCGGGCGACGGCGTTTGAAGTTTCGCCCAACGTTGAGCAGCTGAAGATGCAGCTCAAGGGAATCGACGTGAAGCAGCCCGGCATTCTGTAGGGCACGCCCGTCGCAAGGACTGGGCCCATCGCGCCGGCAATCGTGGCGATGGGCTGGGTGGTCTCTGGTAGAGACGCTGCCCGGGCCCTGGG
>CAIUHT010001311.1 GCA_903898975.1 uncultured Planctomycetaceae bacterium | reverse complement strand
TCTTGTAGTTCATGTAGAAGTCTTGCAGGAACGCGGGCACCTGCGCGTAGACCAGGAACGGGGCGGGGATGGGCTGGCCATCCAGCATTTCCCGCAGACGCTCGCAGAATCCAACCCGGGCACGAGCACGTCCCGCGGCGCAGCCCCGTTCGGTCTCCCCGCCAACCGCTCGCGCCCCGATCCTACGGACGACGACACCCAATGACCGCCCCCACTTCCAGCACTCTTCTTCGCAGCCTGGCGGATTCCGCCGCGACACCCGTGGTGGCTGCCACCGGCCACGCGCCGTGGGTCACCGCGCGTCTGCCGCACGCAGCGTCACTGAGTGCAGTCTCTCTGGTGACAGCCTCGCTGGTAACAGTCTCGCTGGTAACAGTCTCGCTGGTGATAGTCTCGCTGGTGATAGTCTCTGTGGCCGCTCTGCCACCCGAGAGACTCCGCCAGGGGTACCGCTTTTCTGGAACGTCCGCATGACTTTTCCCACCCTACCTGCCGATCCGCTCGCCCCTGCGGCCCCCTGGGGGGGACTGGGTGGCACCTTTTGGCGCTGGTTCCTCCGCTTGGGATTGCTGGCCTGGGCGGCCACCGCGCTCTTCATGGTGGATGAAACCGAACTCGCCGTGGTTGAGCGGTTGGGCATCATCACCGCCGTCTACGACGCCCCGCCAGGCGCTCCCAGTGACCGGGGCCTGCACCTGAAATGGCCCTGGCCCATCGCCACTGTCCGCCGTTTCGATCGTCGGCAGCTGCTGCTCGACCCTCCCGCCCGCGAGATGTTCACCAAGGATCGCAAGAACGTCACGGTCTCGGGCTTCCTGGTCTGGAAGATCGCCGATCCTGACTCGGCCAGCACCCCCATCGACGAGCGCCCCGTGGTCCGGTTCTACCGCCGCCTGGGGGATCGGGCGACCGCCGAAGCCCGGCTGGACGCCCGGCTGCGGGCGGCCCTGTCGGCCGAGATTGGCCGCGTCGATCTCAACGACCTGCTGCACGTCACTTCACCCGAGTCGGGCCCCGATGAGTCGCGGCCCCTGACAGAGGTCGCCCGGCAGACCCTGCAGGGACTGGCCAACCCGCAGGACGAAGACTCGTTTGTGGCCGGGCTGGGCGTGCAGCTGGTCGATCTCCGGCTGCGGCGTTTGAACCTGCCCGAGGGGAATCGCATTGCGGTCTACGAACGGATGCGGACCGAGCGGATGCGAATTGCCGAACGCTATCGCAGCGCGGGAGCCGCCGAGCGGGTGCGGATCGAAAGCCAGGCCAACCGGCACAGCAGCGAACTGATGGCGCGGGCCGAAGCCGATGCCGAGCGGATTCGTGGCGAGGGCGAAGCCGAAGCGCTCGCCACGCTCAACGCCGCCCACGCCCTCGACCCGCAGCTGTACGAGTTCCAGCGGACCCTGGCGGCGTACGGGCAGATCCTGAACCGGCAATCGACACTGGTGCTCTCGGCGGGTAGCCGCCTGTTCCGCCTGCTGCACGAAGGTCCGCAACGCGGAGCAGGGGGGGCCAGTCCGGGAGTGGATGTCCCCAACCCTCCCGCCGCCGACGCTGCCGACGCTGGGGCCACTCCCACGGTGGGGCGTGACCCATGACCCACCTTCCGAAGTGGCCCCTCGTGTTGCTGGGGCTGTGGCTGTGCAGCGGGTTCTACCTGATTGCCGCGAACCAGCAGGGGGTGGTCCGGCGGTTTGGCAGGGCCCAGCCCGCCGTGGTCCCCAGTGGCCTGCATTACGACCTTCCCTGGCCCTGCGTGCGTGTCGACCGGGTGAACGTGCAGGAATTGCGAACCCTGACCGTGGGGGTCGCGGCGGTCGACTCGCTCGACCCATCGGGCTTTCTTCGCCCCGCGGGTCTCGATCGCGTCGGGGAGTTTCTCACGGGCGACAAGAACCTGCTCAACCTGCAGGTCAATCTGCAGTACCGCGTCGCCGATCCACTCCCCTGGCTGACGGGGCACGAGGCACCCGAGGTGCGCCTCCGGCTGCTGGCCGAGAGCCGGATCGCCGAGGTCGTGGGCCTGTGCGGCGTCGACTACGTGCATCCACTGGGGCTCGATGAACTGCGGCAATGGCTGTCGCGCGACCTGGCCCGCGAGGTGGCGGCGGCGGGATTGGGGGTGGAACTGGAAGAGGCGACCATCGCCGCGGTCTGGCCCCCCATCGAGGTCAAGGCCGCCTTCCTCGATGTCTCGAACGCCCGGGCTGAGCGCGACAAGCTGATCGAACAGCAGCGGTCCCTCGCCGAGCAGCAGGTGACCGCCACCCGGGCCAAGGCCCGGCAGCTGCTCGACCAGGCCCAGGGAGAGCGGCAACGGCAGATTGAACTGGCGGCGGGATCAGCCGACCGCTTCCGCGCGCTGCTCGCCGCCCTCGATCAGCAGGCCACCTCGGGCAACACCAGTCGCGACACCATCCGGGCCCGTGCCATGCAGCGGCTGTTTCTCGAGAGCCTCACCACGCTGTGGCCCCGGCTGGGACGGACGCTGGTGGTCGAGACCGACCAGCCCCTCGACCTCCGGCTCTTCCCCGCCGCGACTCCCCCCCGCAGTGAAGGAGCCGAACCCGCAACGCGGCAGTGAACCCGGCGGGTCTCCCGTGCGGCTTTTTCAGCGGGTGTCCCCAAACGGGGGACGATATGACCGCCGGCTGCATTGATCGCCAGTGACAGCAGCAACCCAAGCCCGCCACCGACACCCGGTATGAAACGGCGGGACGCCCGTGGCCGCTGGGGGGGGAGAGCGCAGGGTGTCTTGTCACTCCGCGGCGGGTCGGGCAGAATCGCCGCTGGGGGCTTTTTCGACTCGGACCCGGGAGCGTGCGATGACAGGGCAGTGGCCAAGGATGCGGACGGGCCGGGTGGCGCTGCTGCTGCTGGCCGGGGGCTGGATTGCCACGGGCCTGGCGAGCCGGGCCACACCGGGGGCCCAACCCGGCGAGCGCGATGCCGTCCAGGCGGAAATCGCGAAGCTGCGGGCCGACAAGGTCCCCGTCGCCGCCGCGCGAGAGCGGGCGGTGCTGCTGCACGACGTGTATGCCGGGGCACTCGACGTGATCCACCGGCACTACTTCGCCAAGGACAAGTCGGTGGTCCCGTCGTTCGTGCTGGAAGAGGCGTTTGGCCGCCTGCGTCGGCAGTGGAAGATCGAGCCGCGGTGGATCTCGGTAAACGTGAAGCCGATGAGTCTCGACCATGAACCGGCGACCGAGTTCGAACGGCGGGCCTCGCGTGAACTCTCGACGGGCCGACTGGCGATCGAGGAGATTACGCCGGGCTGGTACCGCCGGGCGGGGTCGATCTCGCTGCATGGCGAATGCCTCACCTGCCACGGGGCGTCGTTTGTCCCCCCGGGGGGCGCGCCCAAGTACGCCGCCCTCGTGATCTCGATACCACTGGCCGAGTGAGGACCCCGGGCCGACTTCTCAAACCGCCGCGGTGCACGCGACGCCACTGTGTCGTGCGGGGGCTCGGCTCTCAGGTCGGCCGGCAGCACCCAGTGGCCAGCCCTCGTGAGCCATCAGGCTGAGCTGTGTGACTGGCTGAGCTGCGTGTCTGGCTGAGCTGCGTGTCTGGCTGAGCTGCGTGTCTGGCCGGGGACCGCGACCGAGGCCGCAGGCCGGAAGATCGAAATCACCTGACTCTTGAGGGCTGCATGTCAACCGATGCCGAGGTCTTTCAGCCCCTGTCGCCGCTCGAACAGGCCTTTGAGCGGTGGCGGATGCGGGTGGGGCTGGTTTTGGCCCCGGTGCTGTTTATCGCATTGTGGTGGGCGCCGTGGTCGCCCCCCGCGGCGGACGCCCCGGGGGCCACCCTGGTCGATCTGTTGCCAGCCATTTTCCACCCGGGCACTCGGGCCGATGGGCCGGGGCTGTCGGTGGAAGCACATCGACTGGCCGCGATTCTCGCGACCGTGGTCTGGCTGTGGGTGACCGAGGCGTTGCCCATGCCGGTCACCGCGTTGCTGGGGGCCTCGGCCTGCGTGGTGCTGGGGGTCGCCGAGGCCAAGGCGGTGTTCGCCCCGTTCGCCTCCCCGCTGATGTTCCTGTTCATCGGGTCGTTCTTCCTGTCGCGGGCGATCTTTCTGCACGGGCTGGACCGTCGCCTGGCCTACGGGGTGATTGGCAGTCGCTGGGTGGGGGGGAACCCCAGTCGCATTCTGCTGGCGTTTGGGCTGGTGACGGCGGGCTTGTCGGCGTGGATCTCGAACACGGCGACCACCGCCATGATGCTGGCGATTGGGGTCTCGATCCTGCGGTTCCTGTACGGCCCGGCCACGGGGGGCGGACAGCTGGATCGCCGGTATGCAACCGGGCTGGCCCTGATGACCAGTTTCGCCGCCTCAATTGGTGGTCTGGCCACGCCCATTGGCACCCCCCCGAACGTGATTGGCCTGGGCTTCATCCAGCAGGAGTTGCAGATCAGGATCAGCTTCCTCAAGTGGATGCTGTTGGGGGTCCCGGTGGTGACGGTGCTGTTCATCCTGCTGTACCTGTACCTGAATTGGGCCTGCCCAGCCGGGCGGGACGAGGTGGCGGGGGGGCGTGAACTGCTGCAGGAACGCCGCCGGGAATTGGGGCCACTCTCTCCAGGCGAGCGTTCCACGCTGTGCGCGTTCCTGGTGACGGTCGCGTTGTGGCTCTTGCCCGGGATCGCCGCCCTGGTGTGGGGCGAGTCGCATGCGTGGGCGAAGGGAGTTCAGCAGGCGCTGCCCGAGGGGGTCGCCGCCCTGGTGGGTTCGGGATTGCTGTTCCTGCTGCCGGGCACGGCGGGCGAGCGGGCCCTGACATGGCCGCAGGCGGCCCAGATCGACTGGGGGGTGGTGCTGCTGTATGGAGGCGGCTTCGCGTTGGGAGAGTTGTCGAACAAGACCGGCCTGGCGAACGCGGTGGGGCAGGGGATGGCCGCTTGGCTCCCCAGCCACAGCGAGTTCGCCCTGTTGGCCGGGGCGACGCTGGTGGCGGCACTGGTCTCCGAGGCGACGTCGAACACTGCCTCGGCGCAAATCGTGGTGCTGCTGGCGATCCGGATGGCCGAGGCGGCGGGAATCGACCCACTCGGTCCCGCACTCGGGGCCACCTTTGGGGCCAGCCTGGGCTTCATGCTGCCCGTTTCGACCCCATGCAATGCCATCGTCTATGGCACGGGCTACGTCCCCCTGTCGCGGATGATCCGCTACGGCCTGCTGCTCGATGCCGCGGGCGTGGTGACCATTGTCGCGCTGCTGAAACTGCTGCTGCCGCTGGTTCGACCCTAAGCGATCGCCCGGGCAGGCACGGGGACAGCCCGGTGGCCCGCAGAACGCCCCGTCGCGCGCATATCGCGAGACTTCGAATTCCAATCCTGGTGCTAGTCCGGCAGGCCCTGTTGCGACACGGATGCGTTCCCGGACTGGTGCGTGCTTGACCTCTCACATCTCCCGGACCTGCGTCTCCCGCGGTGTCGCAGCAT
>CAIUHT010001310.1 GCA_903898975.1 uncultured Planctomycetaceae bacterium | reverse complement strand
GCCTTGCCGCCCGTGGTGATGTGACACGCGCGTTGAAAGCCCATGCGTTCCGTTGACAACGCTCCCTCAACGCAGCCGCCGGCAAAAACGCCGGCGGCACGTCGTGGGATGGGATGACCAAGTACAGCTTAGTGGATGGAGGGCAGAAAGCCAACCGTCCAGCCGGGGCCCCCGCAAGCGGGCAGCCCCAGATCGAATTACTTCAATTCGACCTTGGCGCCGCTGGCTTCCAGCTCGGCCTTCAGCTTGTCGGCATCGGCCTTCGACTTGCCAGTCGCCACCGCCTTGGGGGCCGACTCGACCAGATCCTTCGCCTCTTTCAGGCCCAGGCCAGTCGCCGACCGTACCACCTTGATGACTTCCAGCTTCTTGTCGCCCACCGCGGCGAGAACCACGTCGAATTCCGTCTTCTCGGCGGCCGGAGCAGCGGCACCGCCACCACCCCCCGCAGGACCGGCGACCGCCATCACGGCGCCAGCGGCCGGCTTGATGCCGTGCACTTCTTCGAGATAGTCGGCCAGCTGCTTCGCCTGCAGCAGCGTCAGGGACACAATGTTGTCGCCCAGCGACTTGATGGTGGCGTCGTAGCTTTTGGTGCCTTCAGACATCGAACTCAAACTCCCGAAAGTCCAGAAATGGTGTCACACAGTTGACTTCACCCGGCTGGGATCGTCCCAGGCCGGCCCGGCGTGACGTCGGCCGGACAGACTTCAGCCCCACACCCGGCCCCGCCAGACACGCTGTCTGACCAGTGCCGCGCGCCCGGGGCCTCCGGAACGCTACGCCGACGGGGCCGGCGCTGCCCCTTCCTCCCGCTCCGAGACCGTCTTCACCAGGCCCGCCAGGTTCGAACCTGGCGCACCCAGCAATCCGGCCAGGTGGGACGCGGGTCCCAGGATCTGACCGGCGATCTTCGACAGCAATTCCTCCCGCGAAGGACTCTTGCTCAACGCATCCACTCCGGACGCGTCCAGCCCCTTCCCTTCGACCAGGCCCCCCTTGATCTTCAGGTCCTTCAGGTCCTTCGCCGACTTGGTGATCTCCTTCGACAGCGCCACCACGTCGGAGCCGCCATACACCAGCGTCGAAGGGCCACTCAACGCCCCCGACAGGTCTCCCAGTTTCAGATCCGCCAGCACCTTCGCCGCCAGCGTGTTCTTCACCCCCAGCATCCGGATGTTCTGCTTCTGCAGCTTCACCCGCAGGTTGTTCGCCGCCGTCCCCTGCAGCTTCGAGGCGTCCACCACCAGGAAATCGCGGGTCGTGCCGATCCGCTTCTGCAGATCGTCGATCATCATCGCCTTGATACGCTTGCTCATCGCAGACTCTTTCGCGTGTCGTGTGCGGAAGACCCCGCGGGTCTCCCGACTTCCGTTGTGATTCGTCTCGGCAGGGCGCTCTCGTTTCCGCCCCTCACTCAGTTCATCCCGTCCGGTTCAACTCGCCGCAGTTACGTGCTGGCTGGGGCGGGGTCGAGCCCACTCGCCGTATCAGGCTGCCGCGATCGGCACCCCGGGGGACATCGTCGCCGACAGCGTCACGCTGCGGACATAGACCCCCTTCGACGACGCCGGCTTCAGCGACCGGATGAACTTCAACAGGCTCTCCACGTTGTCGACCAGCTGTCCGTCCTCGAACGACAGCTTGCCCACCACCGCGTGCACGATCCCGGTGTCGTCCGCCTTGAACTCGATCTTGCCCGCCTTGTACTCCCGCACCGTGTTCGACACGTCGGTCGTCACCGTCCCGGCACGGGGCGAAGGCATCAGCCCGCGCGGACCGAGCACGCGACCCAGCGGCCCCACCACACCCATCATGTCGGGCGTGGCGATCGCCACGTCAAAGTCGGTCCAGCCCCCCTTGATCTTCTCGGCCAGGTCCGCCGCTCCCACCTCGTCGGCTCCCGCCCGTCGTGCCAGCTCGGCGTTCTCGCCCTGGGCGAACACCGCCACCCGCTTCGACTTGCCAATCCCGTGCGGCAACACCAGCGAGCCACGGACCATCTGGTCGGGCTGCTTCGGGTCAATCCCGAGCCGGACCGACAGTTCGACCGTCTGGTCAAACCGGCACTTCTTGATGGTCTTCGGCAGCGAGGGCTCGAGAGACTTCAGCTTCTTGACCGCCGTGGCCACGTCGGCCGGGGTGAGCTCGAGAGTCTGCTTCTGCAGAAACAGAAACCGCTTCGATTGGGGCATGGAACGTTCCGAAAATTCGAG
>CAIUHT010001309.1 GCA_903898975.1 uncultured Planctomycetaceae bacterium | reverse complement strand
GCATCGGTCGGAAGCCAGAGCTCGATCTGCACCGCCGAATCATCGAGTGGCGGGGGAGCCCACTGCGAGTCGCCCGACCAGTCTGTCCCCATGGGGGGCGAACCGGGAAGTCCATCCTCAGGGCCAGTCAGCGGGTTCCCGGGGAGCATGTCGGTGTCCGCAGGCAGGCCGAGGCTCTCGTCAGCAGGACTCCAGCCCGACTCTGATCCAAGACCCATCGCGCCGGGGTCAGCTGTCTCCAGCGCAGGGGCCCAGGTCGGGCCAGATTCTGAATCTTGCGATATGCCCACGAACGCGGAGTCGTCAACCGGCATGCCGACTGCGCCGGGAGCGGTCGCGATAGGGGCGGAGTAGGCCCGCCGGACCGTCGCAGACCGGGGAATCAGTCTTGGTCGCACAACCGCCCGGCCATGGGCCGGAGTCACCGACGGAGTCCCGTCGCCTGCGACGAGGTGTGCCGTCGAGAGAAGGGTGAGGCCGGCCACCGCCATACCGTGCGACCAATGGATGAGCACGTTTTTGGCCATCAGAGTGACTCGCGAAGCAATTGATGGAAAATCGGTCGTGTGACCCCGGACTCAACCGGTCCGCATCCGTCCGATCTGGACCTGATTCAGCCGCAGTTCCTGGTTGCACAGTGCGAACGGGCGCACGCGGTTGAGAACTCGACACAGCCAGCCAGGCAACTTGGCCGAAATTGACCGCGCAGGCACATCCGGACACCTTCGCATCCCTGAGGCGACCAGGAAGACCAATTGCAGCGATTGTGCGGGGTTGGCGAACGAGCGGTTATCCGCGAGAAATGCGAGGATGATGCACTCTCGGCGCAACGCGAGTGCGGTATCAGGCCGGGCCAACGTGTGGCGGAGCCACACGTTGGCAGCGTCGCCAGCACGGCCGCGGGGCGAACTCGACGCGAAGCCTCCTTCGCCGCAAAGCAGAATCGTGGAATCAGGTGACGGCCGGGGGCAGTTGGGCGTCGATCGCGCTGGGGACGGTTTCACCGGCCAGCTGACGCTGACCGTTCGCCTGAGTTTGATGTCGCAAAGGCGGCGCACATGGGGTTGCTGCCGTTTTTAGCGCCGGCTTGTTGTGACGGTGCCGCTCTCGCCCCTGCCTGCTCGCACCGCACACAGGGCCACGCGGAATCCTCGCAGAATGTTGCTCGTCGCTGGTTTTCCCAGGCCTCGACCCGCCGAGCGACAGCCCCACGATCGCCAGGTCCAGTCCCCTCCGCGGATCACCCGGTGCGTGGCGCTCGCGTCCTCGACCAGTGGGTCGCGGCCGCCTGGTAACTTCGCTCCATACGTGTCCCGGCACCACTCGCACACATTGCCATGCATGTCATGCAGCCCCCACGCGTTGGGTCGCCGCTGCCCCACCTCCCGGGCGTGCCGCACACCCCGCGCGTTGCCGTCTCCCTCCTCTCCTCCCCACCAGGCGTAGTCACTCAGCAAGTCAGGGCTGTTGCCAAAGCAGTACGCTGTGGTCGATCCAGCCCGGCACGCATACTCCCATTGGGCTTCCGTTGGCAGCGTGTATTCCCAGTTCGCGGGCAGTCGCCCCGCCCGCCGCTCTCCCCGAGTCAGTCGGGCGACAAACTCCCACGCCCCGTCCCAGGAAATGTTCGCAGCCGGGAGCCGCGGGCCCGATTCGCCAAACTCCAGCCCGCGCCAGGGACTGCTGCGCATCAGTTGCCGCCACTCGGCTTGGGTCACCTCGTACTTCCCCAGCCAGAATCCTTCGGTGAGCGTCACCCCGACCCGGTTCTCGTCCTCCTGCCGCCATGGCTCCGAGCGGAGGCTCCCCATCCGGAACGACCCAGGCGGGCACCACACCAGCCGCAGCGTCAGCCGGTTATCGTCCCGCTCGGCTCCCACACGCGCCCTGCGTAGCGGTTGTTCGTCGGTCACGCTGGATTCCTCGTGTCTCGGCCGTGTGAACACTCCCGGCAGGGTTCGAAGCCGGGCTCACCGCGGCTTGGACGGGGCGTTGGAGAACACGTCTCGGAACGGACCCAAGAACTTTCGCCCGGGCGACCAGTCGGCGATCGCGAACTGCACTTCCTCGAAGACCCCGGCGAATTCTGTCTCGAGCGCGGTGCGAAAGTCGCGGGCAGTTCGGTGCGGATCGTTGCGAAACGCCCCGCATCCCCACGCACCCAGCACCAGGCTGTCAAACTCGAACGCCCGGGCAATCGCCAGCACCCGCGCGATCCGCGCCTGCAGCAGGTCCCCCGACAGCGGTTGGCCCACCTCGGGCGCGAATGGAGCCGCACACGACAGGCAGTTAAACCCCCATGGCTCGTCCAGCAGCCGGCCCGCGTCGTCGCGAAACACCGGCACATCGAGTGACAGGATCGCCCAATCGGTGGAATCCGGCGTTGGCCGCTCCCGGTGGGCGGCGTACATCGCATCGCCGTTCAAGGTCGTCCACAGTCCCGAGGAGCGGCAGAGGCATTCCTCCTGGGCCCGGGCGCCGGTCAGGAAGCCGCCCCCCGCGTGCACGCCGCTGGCAAAATTGAGCGCGAGGGTTCTGAGTCCCCGGGCCCGCATCGCCCTGGTCGCCGCCAGGGTCCCAAGGTTGCAGACAATCACCCGAGTTTCCGGAACCGGGGCCCGCCGCGACGGTGGCAACGTGGTCCCGGGGCGAATGCTGACAACCCGCGACATGGCCCGCTGCAGTTGAGGCCGCAAATTCACCACGGCACCCGCGGAATTCACGTATTGCCCCGCCGCACAGATCTCCACCGCCGAAATCCCCAACGCGCGTGCGACATCGCGGCTCATGTCCAATTCCACGCGCCTGGCCTTGGCCAGTTCGTCCGAATCGTCACAGGCCAGACAGACTAAGCGATGCATGTGCTGCATCCCCCCTAAAAATGACAGATAGAAACCGCACCATCACCTGACGTGACAGATTCCCCACTTTAGCCGTGCACAGCCTGTCCCAGGCAGACCGCGTCACGGGGACGGATTCAGGGAATCGGCGTAAAAAGTTCCCGGCCACGCGACCCGGCCGCTGAGGTGGCCCTCATCCGGCAACCTCCTGCTGGCGTGGGTCAATGGGCGATGAGGGATTCGAACCCCCGACATCCACGGTGTAAGCATGGCGCTCTAACCAGCTGAGCTAATCGCCCGCACGCAACTTGTTGCAGTATAGCACGCCGGCAGTCGCTGCGAACCCCGCCCACCTCCTTCCGCCCGTCGGCCCCCAACCAGCCCGCGCTGTCGCTCCCGGCAGACCCCACTCTTTTTCGGGTTCCTTAGCGGAAAGGCTCGTCCAGGGGCCGCCCCGGTGGAGGGGGTGGGGGTTGCTTCCAGTCGGCGGGAGGGGCGTACTTCAACAGCAGGTGCGGCGTCGCCCGGGGGGCTCCTCCCGCCAGCCGCGATTGCAGCAGCTCGTCCAACGCCCCGCTCGTCAGGATCGTCCGCTCCAGCGGCCAGCCCCGGCCCCCCGTCGCCATGAACCGCTCGATCCCCTCGACCAGTTGCCGAAAGTGCATCAGCGGCCGCTCCTCCTGCAGGCGAAACAGCGTCGCCTCCCGCTCCCCCCGGCCTGTTCGCCAGCCCGCCGCGAATTCTGCCACCGCGTAGTTCAGCGTCAG
>CAIUHT010001308.1 GCA_903898975.1 uncultured Planctomycetaceae bacterium | reverse complement strand
GGGAAGCGACGCAGCCCGCGGTGCAAGGGAACTCGCCCAGGCGAACCAATGAGCCCCCAGATCGAAAAACCGGCTCCATCCGCGGGATCTTGCCGAACGCCGGACGCCAAGCGACCTGCGGTTTCCATCGGCCAAGACCCGTATAATACCCCCCGATTTCTGATGGAACAAGGCCGGGGCCTCTTGACACGCGCCCAATTCCAGATAAACTTGCGTTCATACACCCGATTTGTTCATATGTGGCTGGGTGTGCGGTGCGCGGAGGAATAAACGGGACGGCAGGTACAGTTCGTCAGAAAATCTCGATTCCTTTGATCTTTCTGTGAAGTTTCAACGTAACCAATGTGGGCAGTTGATTGTCATCCGTCTGCGCACCTCGGAGGGGGCGGCGGGTGACTGCAGGTGTTGAGGTTCATGGCTGGCGGGCCTTTTGGAAAAAGGGCGGCTGGCTGAGGATGAGAGGAAGACCAAGGATTGGCCTGCCAGGGGGTGGGCCTTGGGTTGCGAGGCGTGTTCTTTCAAGGAGGATGACGACATGTTGGTGCTGACACGCAAGCTGGGTGAGAAGATCCTGATCGATTCCGAGATCGAGATCACGGTGCTGGAAGTCCGGGGTGGCAAGGTTCGGTTGGGATTCAAGGCCCCCGGCGATGTCTCCATCCGACGCTTCGAACTCGACCTGCGGAGCGAGTCGGTGCCAGTCGCTCCCTCGCCCCTCCCCGAAGGGGTCTCACAGTTTGCCCCCAATCGCGAGTACTGCGTGGCGTAGCCCTCGGTCTCTCGCTGTGAGACTCGACCGAGCCTCAGGGCCAGCGACTGTCGCCCGCCTGCGTGCGTCGCCATCAACGATCTGTTGCCATCAACGATCTGTTGCCATCAACGATCTGTTGCCATCAACGATCTGTTGCCAGCAACGATCTATCACCAGCCTGGCTCCGAGGCCCGCAGGACAGCCGGTTGTGACGTGGCGTCGTCCAATCTCAGTCACCCCCCAGGTTCCCCGGTGGTTACCGACCCCCGGTGATTGCCGACCGGAATGATTGCCGACCCCGGGGGGGGGGGGCGAAAACGTCGGGTTGGGGTGGTGGGGGCGAAGCGTCGGGAGTGGCGGTGAGGCACGGTGGTTGGAGGGCGGAACACCGGGGCCAGCGGGCGGCTGTGAGTTGGCGACTGGCAGTTGGCGACTGGCAGTTGGTGACTGGCAGTTGGGGTCTGGCAGTTCGGGTCTGGCAGTCGGGTCTGGTTGGGCCAGTGACCCCGAAGACCGACGCTATGGGGGCTTGGTCGGCGGTATTCGGCCAATTGACTGGCATCGAATTTGGCCGATATCTTCTCTTGGCAGTGGTCGCCGCCCAGCTCCCAGGAGAGTCCCCGGCATGTCTCTTGTCGCCCCCTCGGCTGGTTCAAATCCCCAGTCTCAGGCCGGTCAGCCTCCGGTGTTGGTCCCCGGCTGCGGGTCACTCCCGACCCGCCGGCGCGAATTCCTGCAGGCGGGCTGGCTGGCGGCTGGGGGGTTGTCGCTCGAACGGGTGTTGCAGGCCCGGGCCGCCGCTGGCACCCCCGCCAGCGATCAGGGAGTGATCCTCCTCTACCTGCATGGTGGGCCGTCACAGCTTGAGACCTACGACCTCAAGCCCCACGCCCCCCTCGAATACCGCAGTGTCTTTCAGCCCATCTCCACCCGGGTCCCCGGGATGGAGTTGTGCGAACTCTTCCCCCGGCAGGCTGAACTCGCCGACAAGCTGGCCCTGGTGCGATCGGTGCACCACACCATGAGCAGCCATACCGACGGGGGCATTGAGGTCCTGACGGGCAAGACCCCGACTCGGCCCGATCCCACCTCGCAGTCGAGGAGCGAGCATCCCGACCTGGGGGCGGTGGCCAGTCGGGTGTTGGGGCTGCATCCCGCCGGGCTGCCCCGCTACGTCGCCATCCCCCAGTCGCTGTACATGATCCGGCCGGCGTACCTGGGGCTGCAGCATGGACCGCTCGCGACGGGCGACCCGAATTCCCCCCAGTTCAAAGCCCCGGGGCTGACGCTGACCACGCCGCGGGGATTGGACGATCGGGCCCGGCTCGTCAGGCAGTTCGACCGCCTGCGCGGCGAACTGGACCAGCGCGGGAGCTTCGAGGGGGTCTCGGCGTTCCGCGAGCAGGCGCTCGAGATGCTGACCTCGCCCCGTGTCGCCGAGGCCTTCGACCTGGCGCGCGAACCCGACGCTCTTCGCGATGACTACGGCCGCACGCACTGGGGACAGTCGTGCCTGTTGGCTCGCCGGCTGTGCGAAGCGGGAGTGAGCGTGGTCACCCTGTACATCGATGCCGCCGGTTCGGGTCCCGAGTACACCAACTGGGATGACCACATTCTGAACGCGGGGCGGCCGGGGCACTTTGCCCAGTTCATGCGGCTCAGGCTCCCCGCGCTCGATCAGGCGTTGGGGGCACTGATCGCCGACATTTATCGGCGGGGTGCCGATTCCAACCTGCTGGTGGCCGCTTTTGGAGAATTCGGGCGGACGCCGCGGTTGTCGCACAACACCAGCGGCACGGGGCGCGACCACTGGCCCGACGCGCAGTCGGTGCTGCTCTCGGGCGGGGGCTTGAAGATGGGACAGGTGATTGGCGCGACAAATTCGAAGGGTGAGTTTCCAACGCAGCGGCCACTGACCCCCCGCGACGTGCTGGCCACGCTCTATCGGCACCTGGGAATTGACCGCCAGTTGGCGTTCCAGGATTTCTCGGGTCGGCCCATTCCCCTGCTGGGTGACGCCAGCCCCATCGCCGAACTGTTTTAGATTTCCAGGCGGTGGTCGAACGGGCTGCGTGGCCGACTTCACCCGCGCGATAACGCGAGCCCGTCACCTTGGCTCGCAGGCGGGGCAGGGCGGGATGCGATTCATGTTGCAGCGCTGGCAGAGGTTCCGTACCGTGAGAGCTG
>CAIUHT010001307.1 GCA_903898975.1 uncultured Planctomycetaceae bacterium | reverse complement strand
CGAAGGAGAAGGCAAAACGCCGGCTGTTGAGCCCCGGCGGGGACCCGGGGACGATCGCTGCTGGAGAGGGGGCCGACGGCAACCGGGAGAGTGACGACGCAGATCGCGACAGCCGGGCGACAGACTCACGTGTCGGTGGTCCAGTGCTTCAGCCGCCTCCGGTCCCTCCGGCGATTCCTCCCGTGGCGTTGCCCCGGGTGCTGCCTGGGGTGGGGCCGGTGGTTCCGCGGCGTGTGGACGAAGGGCCGACGACGAAGCCGCGCGTGGTGGGCGAACCGACGCGACCGGTCGCTCCCCGCCCGGTCGAGGGACGGGGAGGCGATGCGGGTTCGGTGCGGCCCCCCGACGCGGCACCGCCCCATGAGAACGACGTTCGCGAGGGGCGACACGGCGGCCGCGCGGAGCCCGGGGGTGGGAGGCGGCCCCGCCGGGGGGAGTCGAAGAAGAGCCTCCCCAGGCAGGACCGCTCGACAGGCAGGCAGCGGGAGTCGCGCGGCGAGGAGACCTTGCGGGGAGGTCGCGAGTCCGAGCGGAATGTTCCGGCCAAGGGGCCGCTGCAGCCCTCCGGGTCAACACCGCGCGACACGGCACCACCCCACGCTGTCCCCCCCTACCCGACGAAGCCCCACCCCACCGAGCATTCGGGGCCACCCACTGCGCCACTGGCTGACAAGCCCCCGCACCGCGGCACGGTCGCCGGGCGCGGGGGAGAACCGACGTCGGCCTCCGAGCCCGTGGGGGGAAATCTGCCACGCGGGGGGCTGCCCGGGGGGTCGCTGGGCACGGGGTCGCTGGGTACGGGGCTACTGGGCACGGGGTCAGAGGCTCCTGAGGGACGGGGCTCGGGACGAGGGGAGCGTGAAGAGTGGCAGCGGGTGTCGCTGGTTCCGGCGCGGCGGGCGAAGTGGCGGGTGAGGCTGGCGCTGCTGATGTCGCTGGGATTAGCCGGGCTGGGGGGAGCGTGGTTGTGGAACGTGCACGCCGATCGGCAGGCGGTCGCGACGTTTGACCGCGAACTCCCCTTGGCCGAGCAGGCGGCCGCCCAGGGCGATCTGCTGACCGCCGCCGAGCACTACCAGCCGGTGCTGGAGGCGTTGAATCGCCTGCGTCGGCAAGACCCCCGGGGGCTGCGAATTCGACAGACCGCCCGCGAGACGGTGGCGACGGCGGGGCTCTGTTCCACCGGGTTGACCGAGCTGCTGAGCGAAGCGATCGACGGGGAGACAGCGGGGGTTTGGGAGGCGATGTTCCGGCGGCAATACCAGGGGCAGTGGGTGGTGTTCGACGTGCCCATCCGCGCGCAGCGGGGTCAGGCGCACCGCTACCAGATCGATTGTCCGGTGCATCCTGCGGGGGAAGCGGTGGAGGTGGTCTGCGACTTTCCCGAGCTGGAACGATTGAATCTGTCTGAGACGGAATCGCGGCGGGTGATCTTCGCCGGGCAACTGACTGCCTGCCGGCCACCGCAGGTCGCAACGCCCGCCTGGGTGCTGGAACTCGACCCGCGGACGGCGTTTCTGTGGGTTGAGCCGGTGAGTCTGCAGAAGCTGGGGTTCCCCGCCGAAGAGCGACTCGATCGAGTTCTGCGGGAGCAGGCGCAGGTGATGGGACTGGAACCAACCCCGGAGGGACAGCCATGAACACGCTGTTCAACACAGCGACGCTGCACAACCGGCCGTCGATTCTCACGGGCGATTTCGCCCATGACCGGCACGAGACGAGCCGGGCCGGCGTTACGGCGAACACTGTCGGCGAGACTGGCGTGCAGCCCGCGACTGCCTCGCGAGGGGAGGGGCTGACCCGCGTTTGCGCCGCGAGAGCTTGTCGATTCTTGCTGCTGATGTGGGCGTGGGGATTGTGGGGCGGACTGCCCGCGACGGGACTGCCTGCGGGGGGCCTGGGGGCGTTGGGCACATGCCTCTTTGCGGGGGGAACCAGTGGCGTGGCGTGGGGGGCCGACTGGTCGGT
>CAIUHT010001306.1 GCA_903898975.1 uncultured Planctomycetaceae bacterium | reverse complement strand
GGAACGGGTGCGGGCCTGCCAGCCAGGGTGAGTGGCGCCGCACCCCCCAGTGGGTGCTCGAGGGAGCCCGCTGAGGGACGGTGGACCTCGGACGAGGGGTACCTGCCTCGGATGCGTCGCTGTCGCTGGCGGGAGGCTGGTGCGCAAGGCCCGTGGTGTTACGGGTGAAACACCACCATTTTCTCTTCGGTCATCTCGAGGATGGCGTGCCGCGGGCCCTCTTTGCCCAGCCCACTGTCTTTGAGGCCACCATAGGGCATCAGGTCGGCCCGCCACTGGGTCCCCCAGTTGACGTGCAGGTTACCCGACTCGACCTCCCGCACGAAGCGCAGGGCCGACGGGAGGTCGCGGGTGAACAGGCTGGCGGCGAGCCCGTACCGCGACGCATTCGCCAGTTCGATCGCCTCGGAAAGATCGGCCACGGGCGTGACCGCGACCGCCGGGCCGAAGAGTTCCTCGCAAGAGACCCGCTGGGTCGGGGGGACATCGGCCAGCAGGGTGGGCTGGTGCAGGGTCCCCTGTCGGCCTCCTCCGGCCACCACCCGCGCGCCTCCCGCGACCGCCTCGCCAATCCAGGCTTCCACCCGACGGGCGTCGGCTTCTCTGACCATCGGCCCCATCTGCGTGGCAGGGTCGAGGGGGTCACCCGTTCGCAGCGACTCGACCCGTGGTGCCAACTCGTCGAGAAAGTCGTGGTACACAGAGCGGATCACGAACACCCGCTGGGCGGAAATGCAGACCTGCCCGGCGTTTGAATAGCCCGACGCGGTGACCAGCTTGGCCGCCTGCTCGAGATCGGCATCAGGCAGCACAATCACCGGGCTGTTGCTCCCCAGTTCCATGGTGACCCGTTTCACACCCGCCATGCGGCAGATTGCCTCGCCAATCTCGTGGCTCCCGGTGAAACTGATCTTGCGCACCAGGGGATGCGTGCAGATGGCCTGCCCCAGTTCGTGACCGGGACCGGTCAGGCAGGCGATCGCCAGGGGAGGGAGCCCCGCCTCGAGCAGAATTTCAACCAGCTTGAGAGCCGACAGCGGCGTGTCGCTGGCCGGTTTGAGCAGTACTGCGTTCCCCGCGGCCAGCGCAGGCCCAACCTTGTGCGCCACCAGGTTGAGCGGGAAGTTGAACGGGGTGATGGCGGCCACGATGCCACACGGAACCCGCAGCGTGAAGCCCAGCCGGCCGGCACCCGACGGGGCCCCGTCGAGGGGCACCATTTCGCCGCAGAGGCGGCGGGCCTCGTCGGCAGAGTAATCGAGCGTCTCGCGGGCGCGGGTCGCCTCGAGTCGTCCTTCCGCCAGGATCTTGCCTTCTTCCTGGCTGATGACCTGGGCCAGTTCCGCCTCGCGGTCGTGCAGCAGTTGCACCGCCCGGCGGAGAATCGCGCAGCGTTCACTGCCCGTGAGGGCCCGCATCTGGCGGGCCCCCTCGCGCAGCGACTCGATGGCGAGGGTGACATCGTGCCCCGTGGCTTGCGGGACCGTGTCGAGCACCTGACCATCGAAGGGGCGGACCACCTCGATCTGTCGGGGACGCTGTTGCCAGGAACCACACAGGTAGAACAGCATCGAAGCAACTCCGGGTGTTCGCGAAGTCTGGTTGTCGTCAACGATAATGCGGTCTCGGTCTGCCCGAGCGGTGGTTGGGGTGGAACAGCGCCGGCACTCGGCGACCCGAGTTCCCAACCGCCCGGTCAGCCAGCCCGAGCGGGGAACCGGGTGAGCCCAAGAGGCTCCGCCCCCCTTCCGAGAACGGGTGTTTGAGCAGTGACGCTGCCGGTGGCGAGCATAGCCACACGCTGCGACGCGAGAAAGCCCCCAAGCGGCGCACGGTTCGGGCGTGTTGTGCCCTCGCGCCACCGGGGTGCGGACTGGGCGGGCGTGCTTGACGCCCTTTTGCGGGGTGGCAACACTGCCGATACGACCGTCAGACCCCTCCCCTTCCGGCCGAGGCTGGTCGTGACCGGCGGTGGCACGTCTTCCCCTGTTTTCTCGAGTCTCAACCCATGAAGATGCTCAGAACCGTGGCCTGTGCGGGCGCCTTGCTGGCGACCCAGGTGGCCCAGGCCGACAACTGGCCCCAATGGCGCGGAGCCCGCCACGACGGGATCTCCACCGAGCAGCAGGTCCCCACCCGCTGGACCCCGTCGGATGGTGTCGCCTGGCGGCTCAAGCTTCCCGGCCGCGCCGGGGCCACTCCCGCCGTCTGGAACGACAAGATCTTTCTCACCTCGGTCGCCGAAGACAACGACACCCTGCTGCTGATGTGCGTTGGCACCGATGGCCGCGAACAGTGGCGGCGGGAACTGGGCAAGGGAAACCGCGACGCCCGCGTGAACGAAGGGAACTCCGCCTCCCCCTCCCCCGTCACCGACGGAACACACGTCTGGACCTTCCTGGCCAATGGCCTGCTGGCGGCCCACGATTTCGCCGGGAAGGAAGCCTGGAAGTTCGACGTGCAAGATCGGTATGGCAAGCTGAACATCCAGTTCGGGATGACGTCGAGCCCGCTGCTGCACAAGGGCCGGCTGTACCTGCAACTGATTCACGGCGAGGGGGACCCCAAGACCCGCGAAGCGAAGGTGGTCTGCCTCGACGCCGCAACAGGCAAGGAGATCTGGAAGGTCGAGCGTCCCAGCGAGGCGTACGCCGAAAACGAACACTCGTACGCCTCCCCGACGCTCTATTCGGAACCGGGACGGGAATTCCTGCTGACCCACGGGGCCGACTGGCTGGTGGCTCATGACCTCGCGGATGGCCACGAACTGTGGCGTTCGGCGGGACTGCAGCCCGACAAGTACGACCCGACGCTGCGGCTGGTCGCTTCGCCCGTGGCGGTGCCGGGGCTGATTGTCGCCCCTTCGGCCAAGGGAGGACGAGTGGTGGCGCTGGCCCCAGGGGGGAATGGCGACATTACCGGAAGCCAGTTCAAGAAATGGGAATTCACACCCACTCCCGACGTCCCTTCGCCCCTGGTGCATGACGGGCTGGTGTACCTGTACCGCGAAAACGGGGTGCTGGTGGTGCTGGATGCCCAGACGGGAGCGAAGGTTTACGAACAGCGGACTCCGGGAGACAACAACCGGGCTTCGCCCGTGCTGGCCGGGGGGAATCTGTATCTCCTGGCCCGCAATGGAACCACCACCGTGGTGCGTCCGGGCCGGAAGTTCGAAGTGATTTCGACCAACGCCCTCGAGGAAATCACGACGGCGAGCCCGGCGGTGTCGAATGGACGGATCTACATCCGCACCTATGACTCCCTGTGGGCGATCGGAAAGTAGGTTGAGTGAAGCGACGCACTCCCCGGGGGCCGGGCGCAATTGCCAGCCCCCGGGCAGTTGCGGCGACGCGACAGGTTTGCCACGGAATGGACCTGAGGGAATGATCCCGCGATTCGGGCCGATGGTCCCGCGAAGTCGGGCGAGCCATTTTCGATCGGACCCTGCCCTGCCCTGCCCCACGTGGCAAGGCGCGATGGCGCTGGGCCCTGTTGATTCCCTTGTGGGGCGAGCGATTGCGGCAGGGACTGATAGAGCCGGACTGCCGACGACCTGGAGGCGCGGGCCAGTCCGCGAAGTGCCCCGCACAGTTCAGGACGCACTCCGGGCTCATGCAGGCTGATGCCCGAACAGCCTGCCGGCTGAGCCGGGCCGCACGAGTGAGCTGATCGTTGCAGGTGGCCGATGTCCCGATGCAGCCGGTCCGCCAGTTGGCAGCAGCAGGTCGTGGGCAACCCGGACGCAATTGGTGCGCACCGGGCGTTGGAAACTCTGGCGTTC
>CAIUHT010001305.1 GCA_903898975.1 uncultured Planctomycetaceae bacterium | reverse complement strand
GTCAGGCAAAAGCTATCGGCCATCTCGACACCTACGACATGAAGCCCGACGCCCCGTCGACCGTGCGGGGTGAGTTTCAGCCCATTGCCAGCACCGTTCCCGGGCTTCCGGTCTGCGAGCACCTGCCCCACATGGCGCAGGTGATGCACCACTGCGGGCTCATCCGCAGCCTCCGGCACACCAACCGCCTGCACGACTCGGCGTCCATTGAAACGCACACTGGCCGCCAGGCGGCCCAGGGCGACCGGGAAGAATTCGCGCCGATCGAGCAGTTTTTCCCGTGCCATGGCTCAACGCTGTCGGCACTGTGGGGAGCCGGGCGGCCGGTGGTCTCGCACGCGAGCCTGCCGTTTGTGTTTCAGAATGTGATTCCCGTCCCCTGCCAGGGGGGTGGCTTCCTGGGAGGGGCGTACGACCCGTTTCGAGTCGCCGTCGATCCCGACCGGCAGAGTTATGCCGTCCCCGAACTGCTGTTGCGTGAAGAGTTGCCTGGCACCCGCATTCGCGAGCGGCTGGCCCTGCTGCGGGGGGGGCCCGCCACCGAATTGCCCGGGGGGTTCGGGCAGTTCTACGATCGCGCGTGCGACCTGTTGCAGTCGGAAGCGGTCCGCGAGGCGCTCGATGTCTCGCGTGAACCGGTGGCGGTCCGCGAGCGGTACGGAATCTACGGCCACGCGACCCAGGGGGGGACGAACGGGGCCGAGCAGGGGTACGCCCGGCACATGCGGGGGCAGAATCTGCTGGTGGCCCGCCGACTGGTCGAAGCGGGGGTCCCGTTCGTCAACGTGTTCGACTTCCGCCAGCAGGGTCAGAACTGGGACAGCCACGCGCAGAACTTCGTGCAGCACAAGCAGCACCTGTTGCCCCCGGCTGACCGGGGCCTGGCGGCGCTGCTGGGCGATCTCGCCGAGCGAGGGCTGCTGGATTCGACCCTGGTGGTGGCGACGGGAGAGTTCGGGCGCACGCCACAGATCAACAACCAGGCGGGTCGCGATCACTGGCCCGACTGCTACACGGCGCTGGTGGCGGGAGGGGGCGTGCAGGGGGGGGCGATTCACGGAGCCAGCGACCGCCTGGGGGCCTACCCGGCCCGCGACCCCGCGACTCCCGCCGATCTCGCCGCCACCATCTTCTGGCGGTTCGGGTTCGACCCCGCCCGGCACGTGCAGGACCGGCTGGGGCGTCCCTGGAAACTCGCCGATGGCGAGCCCTTAACCGGCCTGTTTGGCTCTGCGTAAACCGCTGAGTGACGGGGTCGCGCCACGCCGGGACGTTCGCACTGGCAGGACTGCGGAGCCTGGCCCTCACCGGCGTGGCTTCCCTCCCGACCCCCGACGGTTCCCCCTGAGGTTGGCGACCCCCGGGTGGGATGTATAATGTGGCGAGCCCAGTCTGCCGCGCCGGTGCGCCGCGCCAGTCCTCCGCGCCGTTCCTGAGCTCCTCCGGAGTCCGAATTGAACATCGAACATTGTGTGATCACAGCGGCCGGACCCCGGCAGTCGCGGCTCCCCCTGCAGCGCCTGATTGATCGGGACGGCAGCGAAAAATCGGCCCTCCGGATCATCCTGGAAGAGGTCTTCTCGGGCGGAATCGAGCGGGTCGTGACCGTGATTTCCCCGGGGTATCGCGACGCCTTCGCCGACGCGGTCGGGGCCGACCTCGGTGCGCGGGTCTCATTTGTCGAACAGCGCGAGCCGCGGGGCTACGCCGACGCCCTGCTGATGGCCCGGGCCGAACTGACCCC
>CAIUHT010001304.1 GCA_903898975.1 uncultured Planctomycetaceae bacterium | reverse complement strand
CGTTGTCGATGGTCTTGGGAGCGAGTACGACCGGCAGATAGTCGGCGAGAGGCTGCATCCCGTTGATCGTGCCGTCCCCCCCGATGCAGATCAGCCCGTCGATCTTCAGCCGCTTCAGCCGCTGGCCCACCGCGTCGAGGCTCACCCGATCGGTCGAGTCGATATACGTCCGCGAGGCCCCCAGGAGGGTCCCCCCCAGGCACGGGTTCAGTTCGGGGATCGCGTGGAACAGCGGGTTCAGTTCCACATGCGGGAACCGCGGGTTCAGCATCCCCGAAAATCCCTTGATAATCCCCATCACCTGGATCTGCAGCTCATTGGCCCGCAGCACGGCTCCCGCCAGTGTCGCATTCAGGGCGGGCGTGTCTCCCCCTGCCGTGAGGATCGCAATCCGTTTCATCATGACAAATCAGGTCGCAGCGTGAGGGGAAATGGAACCAGCTCAGCGCCGGGAGGGCCCGGTGCCGAAATCGCCTCTTGAGGCAAACTCCGGGAAAATTTATACCAGATTCGTCTGTCCCGTCGCAGGAGGTTCGCGGTGCTCAAACAAGTCGCTTGCTGTCTGATTTCCGGCATCTTGGGGGGGCTGCTGGTCCTGGGGGCCCTCGAGCGTCCCCTGTGGCTCGCGGCGGCCGGTGCGCAGGCCCCTCCACCGCGTGGCGCCGCCGCGTTCCCACCCGGCCAGCGCGATCCAAAACGCGACGCCCCTCGTGACGCCCCTCGCGACATTCGGCGTGACGCCGACCTCGACGGGCCGGCTCACGGGCCTGTCTTGAACGACGTTGCCAACCTCGAAGAGGTCCCCTACGAAGACGGGGGGCTGACCGCCGAGGAACGGGTCAATGTCGCCGTCTACGCCGCAGTCAACCGCAGCGTCGCCCACATCACCACCAGGGGGACCCGCGAGGCCGGGCTGTTCTCGATCGACATCCCGACCGAAGGCTCGGGCTCGGGGAGTGTCATCGACCAGCAGGGGCACATTCTCACCAACAATCACGTGATTGAAGGGGCCCGGCAGGTCGCCGTGACCCTCTCCGATGGCAAGCTGTACGAGGCCCGCTTCGTCGGTGCCGATCCGTTGAACGACATCGCCGTCATTCGCATCGAAGCCCCCCCCGAAGATCTGCACCCGGTCGAAATCGGCGACTCGCGCGGGCTGCGGGTCGGCATGCGGGTGTTCGCCATTGGCAATCCGTTCGGCCTCGAACGGACACTCACCACCGGGGTCATCTCCAGTCTCGATCGCACCCTCGAAATCCGCGACAACCGCACCATCAAGTCGATCATCCAGATCGACGCGGCAATCAACCCCGGCAGCTCGGGGGGGCCGCTGCTCGATTCGCACGGACGCCTCATTGGCATCAATACGGCGATCGCCAGCAAGACCGGCCAGAGCGCGGGGGTCGGGTTCGCCATTCCCGTCAGCATCGTCGATCGGCTGTTGCCGCAATTGATCTCCCGCGGCCGCGTGATTCGCCCCGAGATCGGCATTGCGAAGGTCTACCAGACCGAACGGGGCCTGCTGATCTACCGGCTCACCCCGGGCGGCCCCGCGGAGCGGGACGGGCTGCGGGGTCCGCAGACGCGGGTCCGTCGCCGGGGTCCGTTCGTGACAGAATCGGAAGACAAGCTGTCAGCCGACCTCATTATTGGAGTCGATGGCAAGACCATTCAGACCGCCGACGACTTCCTGTCGGCGATCGAAGCACATCAACCGGGCGAGCGGGTGGTGATCCGCGTGCTGCGCGGAGGCAAAGAGCTCGAGATTCCCGTGGTGCTGGGAGGGGAAGAGGGAGCCCCTCGCGGGAGGTAGCAGCCGTTCACGCCGGGCAGATTTCCAATTCGACCCGCCCAGCACCTGCGGACCTCTGGCCATGTCCGGATGGTCGATGAGCGCTGGCGAGCGAGCGAACTCCAGCTGCCAGGTTTCGCGGATTGGCGCAACGCGGCTCTCGGCAAGGGACCGGTGAAGACCGGGCGAATGTTTGGCCGGGAGCCGTCAGGCACCTGTTGCGAGGCGGCGTTCGCGGGGCCGCAGTTCGTGGAGGCGACCTCCAGGTCGGCGCCATCCCGAGTTATGGCGGCCCGAGTTATGGCGGCCCGAGTTATGGCGGCCCGAGTCGTTGCGGCCAAGGTCGTACTGGCCAAGGTCGTGCTGGCCACGGTGGCGCCCGTCCAAGCGCCGACTGGTCATGCCGGCTCAACAGGGGCGACCGTCAACCGGTCTCTTGAGCGCGGCGTCGTTCGCTGCCAGCTGCTTGATGGGCGGCACAGATTCGGCTCGGCCCACATCCTCGGGCGGGGAGTGATCCTCTCGGACCCGCCGGGAAAAAAAAGGCAGGAAGGAATCGTCGGCCCCAGTTCCCGATCCCTGGGAACTCACGCGGGGCTGACGATCGTGTGGCCTTGCGGCACCCCCTCCTGGGTGAACGATCCATGTTTCACCGAAGACCGCAGCCCGGTTCAAGGGAGCGGCAGCCGATGGGATGCCAGCGGTCCTTCCGCCTGAAGGCCGGCATCCAAACTCTCCATCACACGAGCGCCCTGCGAGGCTGGACGCAAGCAACCGGCCCTGGTGGCCTGTCATCCCAACTCAAAAGCCTGGGCTGCCAGTTCGTCAAAGTGAGCGAGCTGACCGTCCATGCACGCACTCCACGCCTTCGCATCCCAGACTTCAGCGTGGTCGTGAACTCCCAACAACACCGCCTCGCGTCCGGTAATTCCCGCGAACTCGACCTGGCGCTCTGTCAGTCGGATCCTTCCCTGACTATCCAGCTCCACTCGTTCGGTATTCGCGTAGAAGAACCGTTTGTAGCGACGCACCTGCACGGTGTTGGGCAGCCGGGACACTCGCCGGGCCACGCGCTCAAATCCTTTCGGCGCATACAGCCACAGCGACTTCTCCGTCCCGGGTGTGAAAAACAGGTGGGTCAGATTGGGCTCGCCAAAGTCCTCCAGCAGACGCTTCGGAATCACCAGCCGAGACTTCTCGTCCAGCGTTCGCTCATACGTCCCTGACAGAACCATGATTCACCACGAATCTCCACTTTCTCCCACTGCTCCCCACAACGGCCCCCAAGTTATCAGGCCCCGCGCCACTGTCAAGCGCGATTCCGCAGAAAAAATCCGACTTTCAGAAAAGCCCTCTCCACTCCCCCAGCCCGACCCCGAACCTGAACCCCCCCGCCCGTGTCTCTCCCGGCACGTCGCCCCCACTCGCTCCACCCCCCCGAAGATTCATCAGCGAAACTCCCCCCGCCGAAACTCCCCCCGCCGAAACTCCACAGCGAAGCCCTCGTGCTGTAGATTCATTTCAACGGTTGATTCGGACTGTCTGGGG
>CAIUHT010001303.1 GCA_903898975.1 uncultured Planctomycetaceae bacterium | reverse complement strand
GCCACCTCGACCTGCGGGCGCCCTCCCGCCGGAGTCTCGAACGCTCGCGATTGGAACGCCTCGGTCGGGGCCGCCGCTCCTCCCTCGACCCGGTACTCGAATCGCACGTCCGCGACTCCGTAGTCATCGACCACGCCGTACAACTGGCTCCCCTCGGCGGCGTCCCGGATCTGACCCGCCACGGGAATCGTCGCCTGTCGCGTAATCGAGGTCCCAATCCCCTTCAGCCGCACGTCGACCGCCGGGTGCTGGTCGGGAATCGCCGTAATCGTCAGCCGCGCCGGCTCGGCCGAGACAATCCCGTCGCGGTCATGCAGCCAGAGTCGCAGCGGGGCGTCGGCGGGCAGGGGCAACGGCACCAGGGGCCGCCCCGCCGCGTCGGTCCGCGCGGGCTCGGGGGTTGTCCCCAGCACGCACGGCAACCGCAGCGACAACCCATCGGCCGCCAGGGCCGGGGTCGCCAGGGGGAACGCCACCGCCTCGGCTGCCGGTTTCCCATCCGCTCCCAGCCAGCGGATCTCGCTTGCGTCCGACGTCAGCCGCAGCTCGGCGAACTCGGTCTGCAATCGCACCTCGACCAGCGGCTTGTTGAATCGCGCCTCGAGCCCAAAGTCGGTCCCCGCCGGAATCGACACCTGGGCCCCCTGCACCTCCACCCGGTCACGCAAAGGGGGTTCCCCCGGCTCGGCCGGTTCATTCATCCCGGTGTAGGCGGGGTACAGGCAATCGAGGGTCACCCGGTCAATTGCCGGTGGGTCGACCACCAGCACTCGCAGCGGTTCGATCGTGCGGAAGTCACCCCCCCGCACATCCAGCCGAATCGAGTCTTTCAACCCCGCCAGTTTCTGCCGGAACGCCCGGTCTCCCACCCGCGTCATGTACCCGTCGCCCGCTCCCGAACTCTCGAGCGCCCGGTAGCGGTAGTTGACCTCGCGGGGGACCAGTTTGCCCTCGGCGACCTCGGCCAGCAGGTTCAGGTCGGCTCCGCGGGGATGCTTGTAGACCCCATTTTCGAACGGCATCCGCCGCTCGCCCGGGTCGGCCAGCACCGCCAGGTTCAGTTCCGTTTCACGCCGGTAGCGCTCATTGTTGAACAGCAGGTTACGGCGGTACCACGTCTGAAAGACTTCTCCCCCGGCCCACGCGAAGCCCCCCATCGAGAGCAAGAGCGCCAGTGCCAGGCCCGCCGCCCGCAGCAGGGGCCGGCTGTTGAAGACCTCTCCCAGGTTCAGCTTCCGCAACAACTCGCTCGCTTCCCGCGCGGTCTGTTGCAGCATGCTGGCGGTCGCCGGAGTGTCGCGCTGCTCGCTCCCTGCGAGGTCGACTGCGGTGATGAGCCGTTCGTTCAGTTCGGGGAATCGGCGTTCGAGCACCAGGGCGAGGGCCCGATCGCGAAACGCGCGGACCATCCGCAGCACCACGAACCAGAGGAAGGCGAGGACGAGGGCGGTGACGGTCAGCACCACCAGGACGCGGCGGGCTCCCTGGGGCAATTCAAAGCCGTAGTCGAGCAGCACCGACAGCCAGAACGCGAGACCAGCCAGGCAGAGCACGACGGCCAGCCCTTCCAGCAGCACATACCGTCGAATTCGGGAACGGAGTTGCTGGAGGACGGAGAGGATGTCGGGACCAAGTCCACCGGGGGCCGTCATGCCTTGAGATTTCCAGGACGCAAGAGGACTGGGTCGCGGAGCCCCGGGGGGCGCACGGCGCAGCGTCAAGCCGCACAGAACGCCAGACCGTTCCCGCCGGAATGCTGGACATTCTACCAGCCCTGTCGGCGAGGTGCCAACAATGTTCTTCACAATTCGGCGGTCCGGCGGGAGATTTTTGAGGGGCGGAGCCAGCAAGAAATCGGGCCAGCAACGAGGTCCGCCAAGCTGGTCCGCCAAGCTGGTCCGCCAAGTCGCTCCGCCAACTCGCTCCG
>CAIUHT010001302.1 GCA_903898975.1 uncultured Planctomycetaceae bacterium | reverse complement strand
GCTACTTCAACCCGCAACGCAACCGCCTGTCGCACAATCTCGACGAGATTGGCCAGGCCTACATCGGCAGCCTGGCCCAGGCGCTCTCGGGCTGGCTCGACCGCGTCGACCCGGCGGCACCGTTGGGAGTTCTCTTTTCAGGGGGGGTCGACAGTGGCTCGGTGCTGCTGGTGCTCTATCACCTGCTGCTCAGTCGCGGGCAGAGTGCCGCCCGACTCAAGGCCTTCACCCTCTCGGTCGCGGGAAGTGGGGCCGACGCCCGGCAGGCCCGCGAGTTTCTCGACCGCCTCGACCTGGGGTACCTGCTTGAGACCATCGAGGTCCCCGAGTCGGCCCTCAATGTGCGCGACGCGATCCGCGTGATCGAAGATTACAAGCCGCTCGATGTGCAGTCGGCGACCGCCGGACTGGCGCTGTGCCGGGCGATTCGCGACCGCTACCCCGACTGGCGGTACCTGGTCGATGGCGACGGGGGGGATGAGAACCTCAAGGACTACCCGATTGAAGAGAATCCCGAACTGACCATCCGCAGCGTGCTGAACAACACGATGCTGTACCAGGAGGGGTGGGGTGTCGGGGCGATCAAGCACTCGCTGACGTACTCGGGGGGGCAATCGCGGGGGCATGTCCGCACGTCGGCCCCCGCGCGGGCCTGTGGCTTCGAAGGGTTCAGCCCCTACGCCCTGCCGAATGTCATCGAAGTCGCCGAGGGGATCCCCTTCATTGAGCTGACCGACTGGAATCACGAGCGGCTCTATGCCTTGAAGGGCGAGATTGTGCGACGGGGGGTCGAAGCGGTGACCGGCCTGTCGATGCCGGTGTTTCCGAAACGCCGGTTTCAGCACGGCGTCGCCGAGGCGAGCATCGCGGCACGTTCGTTCCCGGAACAGCATTCGGCGTATCGCTCGATCTTTCTCGAAGAGTACGCCCGCTGAGTGCCCCGGGGGCAGACGCCGTTACTGACCGCTTAAAACGGCGTAGTGGTGACGTCAGACCGAAGACGAGCGATGCACAAGCCGAGGCGCACAGCAATGCAAAACAACCGGCCGGCGCGACCTCAGCCAGCTCGCTTCTCTCCGCAGCGCCCAACCGCGCGAGAGTGGCAGTCGGCCACTTGGGCACGACGCCCTTGGGTTGCCTGGCTGCTGCTGGTCGCACTGATGAGGTTCGGCATCTGGCCGGAACTGCGGGCGGAAGAGCCCTCGCCGCATTGGGCCTACCGCCCGCTCGCCAGGAATGCGGTGCCGCGGCCCAACGGTGCGGTGCGGCTGGAATCGGCCATCGATGCCCACCTGCAGGTGGAGTTCGAGAGGGCCGGCATTGAGCCTGCCGGGCCGGTCGATCGCGGGGCCCTGTTTCGACGCCTGCATTTCGATCTGTGGGGACTCCCTCCCGATCCGGAAGAACAGCGGGCCTTCGTCGCAGAAGAGGCTCCCGACGCGCTCCCCCGGCTTGTCGAGCGACTGCTGGCCGATCCGCGGTTCGGTCAACGCTGGGGCCGACATTGGCTCGATCTGTCCCGCTTCGCCGAGTCGCTGACCCTCCGCGGCTTTGTGTTCCCCCACGCCTGGCGCTACCGCGACTACGTGGTCGACAGCTTCAACCACGACCTCCCTTACAACCAGTTCGTGACCGAACAGATCGCGGGAGATCTGCTGGAGGGTGGGACGCTTGAAGAGCGGCAGCGACGGCTGATTGCCACGACAGTGCTGATGCTGGGCAACACGAATCTCGAAGAGCAGGACAAGAAACAGCTCGAAATGGACGTGGTGGACGACCAGATCGACTGGTTGGGAACCGCGCTGCTGGGACAGACCCTGGCGTGTGCCCGCTGCCACGACCACAAGTTCGACCCGGTCTCGACCAGCGACTACTACGGACTGGCGGGCATCCTGAAGGGGGCGCGGGCCCTCGCCCACGAAAACGTCTCGAAGTGGCTGGAAGTTCCCCTGCCCCTCGCCGCGGACGAAGAGGCCGAGTGGCAGCGGCGGGAACAGGTCGTGAAAACCCGGCAGGCCGAGTTGGCCGAGGCCAAGAAACTGCTGGCCGCCGCGACGGGAGGAGCCGAGTCGAAAGAGATGGTCCCCGTCGCCTCTCTGCCCGGTGTGGTGGTCGATGACGAACAGGCGAAGAAAGTGGGCGAGTGGCGGCAATCCAGCTCGGTCAAGCCGTTCGTCGGGCGGGGTTACCTGCACGATCTCGACGCCCGCAAGGGAGAGAAGTCGCTCACGTTCCAGCCTGAACTGAAGGTGGCCGGTGAGTATGAAGTGCGGCTGGCCTACACGCCGGGCGACAATCGCACCGCCCGGGCCCCGGTCACGATCTTCAGCGCCGATGGCGAGCGGACGGTCGAGATCGACCAGCGGCAGCCCCCACCCATCGAGCGCCTGTTCATCTCGCTGGGCCGACATCGATTCGAGGCCAACGGGGCCGGGCACGTGTTGGTGGGCACCGCCAACGCGCCGGGTCATGTGGTGGCCGACGCCGTCCAGTTTCTCCCGGTCGATGCCGTCGATCCGCCACCGGCGTCCGCTGTCCCGACGGTCACCGACGAACAGCGGCAGGCGCTGCGGGGTCGCGTCACCCAGGCCGAGCAGGCTCTCAAGGCCGCGCAGGCCGATCTCGCCGGGCGCCCCAAGGTCATGACCGTGCTGGAACAGCCCGACGCCGCCGATCTCCCCATTCACCTGCGGGGCAGTGTCCTGACACTGGGCCCGGTGGTTGCCAGGGGTGTCCCCCTGTTTGTTTCGAGCACGGGCACGCCTCAGCCGCTCGCGATTCCTCCCGGCTCGAGTGGCCGACGCGAGTTGGCCGCGTGGCTGACCGACCCGGCCAACCCGCTGCCCCCCCGGGTCTATGTCAATCGGGCCTGGGGCTGGTTGATGGGCCGCGGACTGGTCGCCTCGGTCGACAACTTCGGCACCACCGGAACGCCCCCCAGTAATCCCGCCCTGCTCGATGAGCTGGCGGTTGGGTTCCTCGCGAGTGGGCAGTCGACCAAGTGGCTGGTCAGGCAGATTGTGCTCTCTGCGGCGTATGCCCGGTCGAGCGAGGTCCCGGCCGAGGTCTGGCAAGAGGATCCCGAAAACCGTCTCTGGGCCCGGCGGCAGCCCCGGCGGCTGGAAGCCGAGGAGCTTCGCGACAGCCTGCTGTGGGCCACCGGAGAATTGTCGGGGGAAATGCGTGGTCCGGGCTTCGACCGGCTCCCCGAGTCGGACTATGGCTTCCAGGCCGACACCATCCGCCGTCGCAGCCTGTACCTGCCCCAGTTCCGCAATTCCACCCCGCGCCTGGTCGAGGTGTTCGACTGCGTCGATTCCAGCCGGGTGGTGGGGGCCCGCAATGCCAGCACCGTCGCCCCGCAGGCCCTGGCGCTGCTGAATGATCCGTTCGTGGAGGCCCGCCTGAAGGTCTTTGCAGCGCAGCTGGCCGCCGAGGCGGGCGCGGACCTCGACGGCGGACTCAACCGCGCGTGTCATCGCCTGTGGGGGCGCGAGCCCACGCCGACCGAACGCCTGGCCCTGCGGAGCGCGTTCGAGAGACTCGACAACCCCGCTGCAGACGCCCGCTGGCTCTGGTTGCTGCAGGTGCTGGTCAACTCGCTCGATTTCCGCTACCTGCGGTGATGACTGGCGTGGCTGCGACGCACTCCCCGCGGTGAGTCGAGGGGGGCAAGGCGGGTGTGGCGGCGGGACCGCATGACGCTGGCCACGTGGGGCGCTGGCAGCTCTGAGCGCCGGCGACCTTGAGCGCCGGCCACGTGCGACAGCGAGCCGTCTCGATGGTGTTGACCGTCGGGGTGAGACGGCCGTGTGAAAATCGACAGTGTGTCATTCGACAGAGAGACGCGATGGACGGTGTGGACCGGCGGACCGGGATCTTTTCTGAACGGGCTCCCTGGGAGAGTGCCCTGTGGGTCGAGCGCAGTCGGCTGATTCTCGATTCCTACCGTCACTGGCTGGGCGCAGAGTTGATTTCGCGGGCAGGGTCGGACACCGAGGTCGCCCAGCGGCTGTTCGAAGCGCCGCGGGTGGTGGTCGCCCACGGATTGGAGGCCGATCCGGTGCTGTGCTACGGCAATCGTACCGCGCTCGATCTCTGGGAGATGACGCTGTCGCAACTGCTGGCCACCCCCTCCCGACTGACCGCCGAACCGCTGCATCGCGACGAGCGGGCCAGGCTGCTGCAGCGAACCCGCGAGCAGGGCTACGTCGACGACTATCGCGGAATTCGCGTCTCCCGCACGGGTCGTCGGTTCCTGATTGAGCAGGCGATTGTCTGGAACCTGCGCGATGCCCGGGGAGAGCTGGCGGGACAGGCAGCGACATTCGCCCAGTGGACGCCCCTCCCCGACGCCGCCGGGAGCGGGCAACCCGGGTAACTGCGCGACGCGGGCAACGAGTTGGCCTGGGCCAACAACTCTCCCGCAGACAGCGTTCCGCCGGTGTTGCTGGCGGTCCTCACGTTCCTGCGGTTCCACCGAGCCAGCCAAAGCCCGAACCGCCGCCCGCTGGCTTAACGTGTGACAGTTGCCCGTTCGCGCTCCACGTGCCAGCGGGCCTCGGTCCACGGGGCCGGCGCCCCTGCGGTTGTTGGCGGCGGGGCGGGGCCGCCAGGGCAGGGCGGGGGCGTAAGGGCAGGGCAGGGGGGGGGCCAAACGGGGGGACGGGTGACCAGGGTCACGGTCGCGAAACTGGTCTCCCCCGGTTTCTCGGGCTGTGCTAGCTTTTGCGGAACGTCCGACATTCCGGAATCGGCCGGGAGCTGAAGGGCCCCGCAACCCAGTTCGAGAGGGAACTCGATCTCATGAACCAGAACCGCCAAGATCTGCTGACTCGAGGGATGGCCTGGGCCTGCCTGACACTGGCCTGCACGCTGACGGCGCACGCCGCTCCGCCCGAGACTCCCGCCACCGCCCAGAAGCACCAGCTCGCCTTCAAGTTCGCTCCCGGTCAGAAGGTGACGTACCAGATCACCCAGGATTCGCGGATCACCAGCCAGCAATCGACGGCCAAGCAGGTGGCCATCAATCAGACCAAGGTGCAGCGCACCTTCCGAGTGCTCGAGCTGGATGCCGAGGGACGGGCCAAGGTCGAAGTTCAACTCGACCGCGTCTGGATGTCGGCAGGTTTTGAAGACG
>CAIUHT010001301.1 GCA_903898975.1 uncultured Planctomycetaceae bacterium | reverse complement strand
TGGTCGACGAACCGACCGACATCTCGTGCCTGTGGCGTGATGACCTTGTCGGCTTCGTCATTGGCTGTTCCTTCACCTTCGAGGCGGCCCTGCTCCGCGCTGGAATTCCAGTTCGACACCTGGAACTGGGCTGCAATGTACCCATGTACCGCACGAACATCCCCTGCGAACCCGCAGGCGTGTTTCACGGACCGATGGTGGTCTCCATGAGACCCCTGCGTCCCGCCGAGGCCATCCGCGCCATTCAGGTCACCTCCCGATATCCCGCCGTGCACGGGGCGCCCGTGCACCTCGGCCAGCCCGCGGCGATCGGCATCACCGCCCTCGACCGACCCGATTTCGGCGACCCTGTGCCGGTCGCCCCTGAAGAACTTCCGGTCTTCTGGGCGTGCGGAGTGACCCCTCAGTCGGTGGTGATGGCCGTCCGCCCACCCTTCGCCATCACCCACAGTCCGGGCTGCATGCTGGTCACCGACCTGATGGATGAGGAATTGGCCGTCGGGTGAAGTCGGCAATCCGAATCTCCAACAGCTTTCCGTTGCGAGTCAGCCGATCTCTATCCGACGGGTTACCCGACCGTCCCACGGGATCCCTCGGGATCACAGACGCGTCCGGAAATGTTCGCGCTTAGGTCGCCGGCACTCTCACGAACGGGCAGACTCCATCTGCCGCGCCCACCTGTCGAACCAGCTCCCCGCTGCCGATCACGTTGCTCGCGGTAGTTTTTCAATCCGCGCCCCCCGCGGCCAACGCGATTCTGTTTCAGTCCACTGCGAATCTGAGTGCCGTGAGCAACTCCACCACAGCCAGATTTCCGAACAAGAATCAAAACGCAGTTACGGACCCACTGGTTCATTCCAGTTCAAGCCGATTTCTGCAGGCCAGGAGCCGGCAGACTGGGAGCAACTCAGCGAGATGAGCGCTTGCCCTTTCCGCGTGGCCGTTTTCGGGGCTGCTGACGACTCGCCTGCTGGGCTGCCAATTCGGCCGAGGAGAGCTGTGTGCCGGCCTGCTTCTTCAACTGGAGAATCTGATCCCTCAATCGTGCCGCGGTCTCGAAATCGAGTTCCCGGGCCGCCGTGTGCATCTGCTCTTCCAGGCCGGCCAGAACATCGAGCGACAGCGCTGCATCGTCCCCAATGCCGGCTGCCTTCTGCGCGGTGCGGCGGGCCTGCACTTCCTCTTCAATTCCCCGCCGGATCGCCTTGCGGATTGTTTCGGGAGTAATGCCGTGTCGGGCGTTGTACTCCAACTGCAGCTGCCTCCGCCGCTGCGTCTCGTCGATCGCCTGCCGCATGCTGTCGGTGATGATGTCGCCGTAAAGGTACACCTCCGCATTGACATTGCGGGCGGCCCGGCCAATGGTCTGAATCAGGCTGGTGGTGCTCCGCAGGAAGCCCTCCTTGTCGGCATCCAGGATCGCCACCATCGACACCTCGGGAAGATCCAGGCCTTCCCGCAACAGGTTGACCCCCACCACGCAGTCGAACTCGTTCGACCGCAGCTTTCGCAGCACCTCGACCCGCTCAAAGGCGTCCAGCTCCGAGTGCAGCCAGGCACACCGCAGTCCCGCCTCGACCAGGTACTTCGAGAGATCCTCGGCCAACCGCTTCGTCAGCGTGGTGACCAGCACTCGCTCGTCCCGGGCCGCCCGCAGTCGGATCTGTTCAATCAGGTGCGGCACCTGCCCCTTCGCGGGCACCACGTGAATCTGAGGATCGACCAGTCCCGTCGGCCGAATCACCTGCTCCACCACCTCACCCGACACCTGCTCCAGTTCCCAGTCCGCCGGAGTCGCCGAGACAAACACTGTCTGCAGGTTCCGGCCGCGAAACTCCTCAAACCGCAGGGGACGATTGTCGAGCGCGCACGGCAGCCGAAACCCATGCTCGACCAGCGTTGTTTTCCGCGACTGATCCCCCGCGAACATCGCCCGGATCTGCGGCACCGTGACATGCGATTCGTCCACAATCAGCAGCGCGTCCGCTGGGAAAAAGTCGAATAGGGTCGACGGGGGCTCACCTGGCTTACGGCCCGCGAGGGGCCGACTGTAATTCTCGATTCCCGGGCAATAGCCCACCTCGGCCAGCATCTCGAGGTCGAACCTGGTCCGGGCGGCCAGGCGCTGGGCCTCCAGCAGCTTCCCCTCCCGCCGAAAGAACTCCAGTCGCGACTCCAGCTCCGCGCGGATCTCATCAATGGCGTGAACGATCCGGTCATAGGGCAACACAAAGTGCTTCGCGGGATAGATGTAAATCTCCTGCAATCGCCGGGCCTCGGTTCCCGAGACCGGGTTGATCTCAGCCAGCGATTCAACTTCATCACCCCAGAGTTCGACCCGATAGCCAAACTCCTCGTAGGCTGGCCAGATCTCGACCACATCGCCCCGCACCCGAAACTTGGCCCGGGCGAATTCGTAGTCGTTTCGCTCGTACTGGATGTCGACCAGCCGCCTCAGCAGGTCATCGC
>CAIUHT010001300.1 GCA_903898975.1 uncultured Planctomycetaceae bacterium | reverse complement strand
CAAGGCCGAAGCTCGGGAGTTGACGGGGAATCGCCAGGCCCAGTTGGAGATTGTGCGTGACAGTGGCCTGAGCGACGCGGGCCTGGACGCGTTCGAGGCGTTGGCCCGCGAGTACCAGATCGAATAGCCCCGGCCTGTGCCAAAAGTGCACGGGGTGGTCTGCCAGTTGCGAATTGCGCCAGCGTCGGGAGCTTGCCCCGGCCAGGCCCGTGTGGGCGGATCAGTCGGCGATGGCTGATTGCCCGACCAGGCGTTCGCCAGTTCGAGATCGCCGTCGCTGGTGGTGGGTGGCTTGGTCGGCCCGACGGATTGGTTGCCGAGGTGCCGGGTCAGTTTGGAGTCGAGTCTTCAGAAGGAGGGAACCTTGCCACTCGATGTTTACAAGGAATGGCTCGGGATTCCCGAGGGACCCCGGCCTCCCGATCACTATGCGTTGCTGCGGGTCAAGCAGTTCGACGACGACCTGGGGCGGATCCGCAAGAACTACAAGACCCTGAACGGGCTGGTGCGCAAGTATGCGACCGGGCAGTACCAGGACGAGTCGCAGGCGCTGCTGAACGAACTCGCCAAGGCGATGCTGTGCCTGACCGACCAGGAGCGGAAACGCGAGTACGATGAAAGCCAGGGACGGGAGTTTCCCGAAGAGCAGGCGGGCCCCAAGTCGATCGACCAGGTGCTGGTCGCGCAGAAGTACCTCACCCGGCAGCAGGCCGACGACGCCCGGGAGCATGCCGAGCGGACCGGCCTCGATCTGCGTGATGCCCTGGTCCAGTTGAAACTGGTCGATGCCGAAGTGGCGACGCAGGCGTTGGCGCAGGAACTGGGCCTGTCGTATGTGGACCTGAACGAGATTGAGCCTGACGAGACGGCGCTCGACCAGGTGCCCAAGCGGGTGGCCCGGCAGTACTCGGTGCTCCCCCTGTTTGTGGACAACGGGACGCTGCTGGTCGCCGCGGTGCATGAGTTGGACCATGCGGTCGAAGAGGAGTTGCGGCTGCGATTTGATGGAGCCCCGGTGCGGAGCGTGCTGGCTTCGAAAGGGGGCTTGGACGCCGCGATTGCCAAGTACTATGCCCCGGGGGCCCGCGCGGAAGGAGGGGCCGCGGCCGGCGGGGCCAAGGCTGCGGGAAAATCGGGAGGGGCCGAGGCGGGCGAGGGCGAGAAGAAAAAGGGGGCTGGCAAGCCAACACCCCCCAAGCCGGTGGAGCGACCCAAGGTTCGCCAGCCCCTGTCTCCGGAAGAGCTGAAAAAGAATCAGCAGTTGGCGGGGATCCTGGTGGGGTGGAGCGTGGTGGCGGCGTATTTGCTCGACAATTTCGTGTTGACCCCGCGGGTCTTTTTCGACTCGTACAGCTTTCTGCTGTTCCTGGGGCTGCCCGCGGTGGCGGCCGCGATTGCGTGGGCGACACTGCTGCAGAAGCGCTAAGAGACGATCGCTGCCCTCCCCGGGCCGGGTGGGGTGGCGGGTCGGGGAGAAGCGGGTGTTTTTTCCGCGGGAAAAGCGGAAACTTGGGCCGGTGGACTGCGTCTGCACTGCGTGCGTTCCAAATTGGTTGCGT
>CAIUHT010001299.1 GCA_903898975.1 uncultured Planctomycetaceae bacterium | reverse complement strand
GAGTACATCTTCCCGTCGCTCAAAGCGACGCTCGCCGCGTGGCAGGTGCCCGGGGGAACCGGGACCATTGCCTCCCTTGCCGCCATGGCAATCACGTGGGCGCTGTGCCAGCCCATGCGACGCTTGGGGGGCCTGGCGGTCTGGCTGTGTGTGGGGACACTCGTCACTGTGGCCGTGGTGATCGGCGCGGGGTTGGCGAACTTTCGCCCCGAGCTGCTGACGTTCCCCGAGCAGGCTTGGCGGAGCGGGGGGAACTGGTTGCCAGGCCTCGGAGGAGCCATGCTGATCGCGGTCTATGACTACCTGGGTTACTACAACGTCTGCCATCTGGGAGACGAGGTCCGAGACCCGGCGCGGACCATTCCTCGCGCTGTGCTGATCTCGGTGGTGCTGGTCGCGGCGATCTACCTGACCATGAACCTGGCAATCATTGGGGTGGTCCCCTGGGCCGAGGCGATGCAGTCGGAGAACATCGCCGCCGACTTCATGGAACGGCTCTATGGGCGGACCGCCGCGGTCTGGCTGACGGTCCTGATTCTCTGGACGGTGGTCGCCTGCATGTTTGCGATTCAACTGGGGTACTCGCGGATTCCGTTCGCGGCAGCCCGCCACGGCGATTTTTTCCCGGCCTTCGCCCGGCTCGACAGTCGCGGCGAGTTTCCGGTGGTCTCGCTGGTGTCACTGGGGCTGCTGACGGCGCTGTTCTGTCACTTCCCGCTCGACGCGGTCATCCAGGCGGCAGTGACTGTGCGAATTGTGGTGCAGTTTTTGGGGCAGATCGCCGGGCTGGCGTGGCTGCACCAGCGCGAGCCCCGCGACCAGTTTCCCTTCCGCATGTGGCTGTATCCCATTCCACTGGCGATTGCCCTGGTGGGCTGGCTGTTCATTCTCGCCAGCGCGGATGCGATGGTGCTGCTCTCGGCGTTGGGAGTGGTGGTGTCGGGCATCGTGGTGTTCCTGCCGTGGGGGCTCAGGAATGTCTCGGCCGCGTCTCCAACCGACCGGGAGCAGGCATGAAACCGCAAGAGTATTTCGACCTGATCTCGGGACGTCGGACTGGGGTGCGGGCGGAACTGCAACGGGCCGCGTTGAGTGTCGCCTCGGTCGGCTACGCGCTGGGGACCATGGCCCGCAACCTGGGTTACGACTGGCAGGTGCTGCCAGTCCGGCGGGCTGGTTTGCCGGTGATCAGCATTGGCAACCTGACGACGGGAGGGACGGGCAAGACACCCTTCGCCGCCTGGTTGGCGCGGTGGTTTCGCGAGCGGGGTGTGAGGGTCTGCTTTGTCAGTCGCGGATATGGAGCGGGTGAGTCGGGGCCGAACGACGAGGCGCTGGTCCTCGAGCAGATCTGTCCCGATGTGCCGCATTTGCAGAATCCCGATCGCTACGCGGCCGCGGAGGTGGCCCGGGGGGAATTGGCCAGTCAGCTGGTTGTGCTGGATGATGGGTTTCAGCATCGCCGACTGGCCCGCGATCTCGACATTGTGCTGATTGACGCCTCGAACCCGTGGGGGTACGACCACTGGCTGCCCCGGGGCCTGATGCGGGAACCGAAGGGGGGCCTGCAGCGGGCCGATGTCATCGTGCTGACGCGCGTCGATCAGGTCGAGCGCGAGCCACTGCAGCGGTTGCAGCAGGAGTTACGGGGTCGCTATCCCGACGCGGTGCTGGCCCAGGCGGCGTTTCCCCCGGCGGGCGTGCGGGCGTGGGGAGGCGAGTTGCTCCCCATGTCGTCGCTGCCCGGGGGTGCCGTGGCGGCTTTCTGTGGCATTGGCAATCCCGAGGCGTTCGAACACAGTCTGCAGCTGGCGGGTTGCCGGGTCATCGCCTTTCGTCCCTTCCCCGACCATCACCGCTACACGCGGGACGATGTGGCCGAACTGGGAGAGTGGGTGCGCCAAGTGCAGCCCACGCAGGTGCTGACGACTCAGAAAGACCTGGTGAAACTCGAGATTGGCACCCTGGGCGGGGTGCCGCTCCGGGCCGTGGAGATCGACACCCGGCTGGTGCAGGGGCAACCCGAGCTGGAAGCCCGACTGCAGACGATCTTGGCGAAGGTGCCTGAGAACGAACTCGAATGAGCGACTGACCGCCTTGGGCACAGGTCGGCTCTCGGCTGGCTTGGGGGGCCAGGCGATCGAGGCTGGTTGGGAGCGACGCGTTCCGCTCTCAGTCGGTGGGGCACCCGGGTCAATGGGTGCCGGCGCTTACCGGGCCGGGGCCGGAGTGTGACGCTGTTGTCGCCAGGCCTGCAGCGCGGGCAGTCCCAGGGCTGCCGCGAGGGCCGCCAGCAGTTGCCACCCCGTCGGTTCGGGAACGGCGGTGATGCTCAGCGCGATCGGGCCCTCGCGGGTCTGTGAACCAGCCGGCAACTGGGGGTTCGAAAAGAACTCGACCGCCGAGGGGGGCTGGGTGAAGTTGGCGAAAAACGGGTTCGCATAACTGCCGTCTGCGAGCGAGTACCCAAAGCCGTGAAGTGTCAGGTACGGGGACTGCACCAGCAGCAGATTGTCGACGGGATACCCGTCATTCAGCGGGATCGCCTGTCCCGTCGGCCAGAGCGCCGCGATTGCGACGCCATTCCGCATGCCCGAAATTCCCACGATCTGGAGGGCACCATTCGGGTCGGGCAGGTCATTCGTCTGCAACAGGCCCGAGGCGTTGACACCGTCGGCCTCGTAATGGAATCGAAACATCGCGCCACTGGCGGGGTGGGGACAGGCACCCCAAGTGAGCGCACACCCCGACATCCACACAAGACACATTCTGAACCGGGCCGACCAGTCTTGTCGCATGCTTGGCCTCTCTGAGATTAAGATCGCGGGCGGGATACACACCGGTGAGGCGTGTCTCGGGGGTGGCGCTCCTCAAGGCAGGGGAGCGAGACGAATGTTGCGGAACCTGACCTCCGTGCTGTGATTCTGCAATCCGAGGAAGCCGGTGGTCTTGCGCAGCGCGATGAGTGGGTGTGTGGCCTCGGTCACATTCACCACGGCGACGCCGTTGTGCCAGACCTGAACTGTCTGCCCCTCACACCGCAGGCGGAGTGTGTTCCATTGACCGGCGGGGCGACAGACCCGCGGACTGGCACCGCAGATGTCGTAGACCGACGCCGAGTACTGGTAGTCTTTCAGTGTCGCGTATTGCGGGGCGGCGTCATCGAGCAGCTGGACCTCGAACCCCGCCGGGGGCAGCGTGTCGTTCTCGCGGTGGTGGTTTCCGTCGGCGGGAACCCGCACGTACACCCCACTGTTCCCTCCCCCCGACACCTGGTACTCGAACCGCAGGTCGAAGTTGCCATATTCCGCCGCGGACTTCAGCCAGGGGCCCTTCGCCCCCGTGCAGACCAGCTGCCTGCGCTCGGGTTCGACCTTCCAGCAGAGCGCGGCATCCTCGCCACCCCCCTCCCAGCCGGTCAGGTCGGTGCCGTTGAACAGGCTCTTGAAGCCCGGCTCGGTCACCGTGATGTTCCTGAACTGGAACTGCCCCCCCTTGTCCACTTCGCACTGCAGGCCAATGTGTCCTTCGCGGTCCTTCAGGCCGGCGACCCGGTAGACCGGCTCGCCATTGATCGACAGGGACACGGTCTCTTTGCGGACCGAGATGTCGAAGCTGTTCCATTCTCCCCGGCGAATCTTCCCCTTGGTGCCCACGGTTTCCTTGAGCTGCTTGCAGT
>CAIUHT010001298.1 GCA_903898975.1 uncultured Planctomycetaceae bacterium | reverse complement strand
TCAGCAGCACCAGCGGCAGGCTGATGCCATCGGCCCCCAGCTTGTAGTTCACATTCCACGACCTGATCCACGGGATGTCGACCAGCATCTGCATCTGACCCTGGTTCGGGTTGAACCCGAACCAGGCGAACAGGGTCAGCACAAACGTCGCCCCACACACGAGGTGTGCGAAGGACCGCATCCCCTCCTCCGACTTCGAGTCGAAGAACGAGAGCAACAGGGCACCGATCGTCGGGAGAAAGATGATCGCGCTGAGCAGGAACGCTGGGTCGGGGGTCATGGGCGTCTAAGGGCGAAGTCCAGGGCCAGATGTCAAACAGGAGGGAGATGTTTTCGCAGCAGATCGGGATGGGACCGCTCACGTTGAGGCGGTCGGCCCCCCAGGGTCAGGAGATCAGCATCTGGGCCAACACCCAGATCCCCACAATCCCCAACACAATGAACATGACGTACTGACGCAGGCGTCCGGTCTGCAGGCCCCGCAGGCTGGCACCACCCGTGTAGACCGTCTTGGCAGTCCAGTTGACGGCACCGTCAATCACCTGCTCATCAAACAGCCGGTCCCAGCGGGAAACCGCCACGGTCGCCCCGGCCAGCCAATGCAGCAGTCCATCGAACACCCGCTTGTCGATCCCCGCCACAAACGCGGAGACCACATGCACGGGGCGCATGAAGAGCGTGTCATAGAGTTCGTCGAACCGCCACTTTTCGACCAGGAAGCGATGCAGCCCACTGAACTGCCGCTGCACGTCGGCCGGGCTCACCCAGCGAGCCCCATAGAACACCCACGCCAGGAACGCCCCCAGCGAGGCAATCACCAGGGCGTACATCCCCGCCCGGGCATGCCGGTCGGCAATCGCTCCGTGCGTGGGCAGGGTCAGGCCCGAGGGGGCCGCCGCCACCAGCTCGTGCGGAATGGTGGCCGGCTCACTCGCCGTCAGCAGGCCGAACAGCGGACCATGCTCACCCCCCACGGCACAGAACGCCGCCAGCAGTGACAGCACAATCAACGGACCAGTCATCACTGGGGGCGACTCGTGAGCATGCTCGAAGACATGGGCGTCCCGCGGTTCTCCCGCGAAGGTGTAGAACCAGAGCCGGAACATGTAGAACGCAGTGATCCCGGCTCCCGCCAACGGAATGTAGAACAGCAGGAAGTGCGTCGGGTTCAACTCGCTGAAGGTCAGCGCCGAGGCGACCACCGCGTCTTTCGAGTGATACCCCGAGAACGCGATGGGTGTCCCGGGAATCGCCAGCCCCGCAATCGCAATCACCCCCACCAGCATGGCGATCGCCGTAATCGGCATCTTCTTTCGCAGGCCACCCATCTGGGGCATTTCCTGCACGTGGTGGCAGCCGTGAATGACGCTGCCCGACGCCAGGAACATCAGCGACTTGAAGAAGGCGTGGGTCACCAGGTGGAACAGTCCCGCCCCCCAGCCTCCCACACCCAGCCCCAGCATCATGTAACCGAGCTGGCTGATGGTCGAGTAGGCCAGCACCTTCTTGATGTCGGTCGCCACCACGGCAATGGTCGCGGCGAGGAACGCGGTGATGCAGCCCACATAGGCGATGGTGAGCAGCACTTCGGGGGTGAACATCGGGTAGAACCGCCCCACCAGGTACACCCCAGCCGCAACCATGGTCGCCGAGTGCACCAGTGCCGACACCGGGGTCGGCCCCTCCATCGCGTCGGGAAGCCAGGTCTGCAGCGGGAACTGGGCACTCTTGCCAACGCAGCCCGCGAAGATTCCCAACCCCGCCGCTATCAGCAGGTAGTAAGGAATGGTTCGAGCCTCCGTGGCCAGCACGTGCCCCTCGGCTTCAGCTGCCTCGTGGCCAGCTTCGTGACCCGCCTCGCCATGACCAGCTTCCGGCCCGGGGTGGGCATGGGCTTCGTGGGCGTCGCCGTGGGTCTCAAACCCGGACGACAGCACCACGTTCCGCCCCGACTCGGTCAGCGTGAGGTGCCCATGGTCGTCGCGCAGCATCTGGAACAGACCGGCTGTCTGGGTGCCATCGTGCTCCACCCGGCTGGTGAACTGGAACGTGCCGAAATGCGTCCACAGGATCATCAGCCCGATGAGGAAGCCGAAGTCCCCCACGCGGTTCATGATGAACGCCTTGTTGGCCGCGGTGGAGGCCGATTTGCGTTCGATGTAGAAGCCAATCAGGAAGTAACTGCAGACACCGACCAGCTCCCAGAAGACAAACACCATGAAGATGTTGCCCGCCAGCACCAGTCCCAGCATCGAGAAGCAGAACAGCGAGAGAAAGGCGAAGAAGCGGTAGAACCGCCCAGGGCGATGGAAGTGCCCGTGCCGGACGTGCACCTGGTGGTCTTCGTACTGTTCGGTCAACTCATCGCTCATGTAGCCCATGGCGAAGAGGTGAATGCAGGTCGCGATGAAGGTGACCATGGTGAACATCACCAGGGTCAGGCTGTCGATGTAGTAGTCGATGGCGACCCGCAGATTACCGAAACGGGCCAGCGTGTAGAGCGTGTCGGAAAACGGACCGTGGACCGCGCTGCCTGCATTCGCCGAACCAGCATGAGCCGCACCTGCGTGCTCCGCTCCCGCCGCGGCGTGATGCCCCAGGGCCGACCAACCGGTGGCATTGCCCCAGAGCACGAGGGCCGAGAGGCTGCAGACAAACGCGATGGCGATGCAGGCCACCGCGAGGTACGCCGCCGCCTTGCTCTTTCGCGAGCCCCAGTAGCCGCCAAAGATCTCGACGGCGAATCCGCACAGGGGCAGCAGCCAGGCGATCATCAGCAGGCTGCTGAGCGTGGAACCGAGGGGCGAGGGGGCAGGCATGATCGGGGACGGTGAGGTTCGGTGCGAGCGGGAAGAAAACGGGCCGAGAAGATCGCGAACTGCCGACCGTCACCGGCCGGGCGTTCGCCCGGACTCAGCCACTCAGGCTGTCGGCCCGATCGACATCGATCGACAGGTGGTTGTTGTAGAAGTTGAGGGCGATGGCCAGCGCGATCGCTGCCTCTGCCGCCGCGAGCACAATCACGAACAACGACAGCACATGGCCATCGATGCCCAGCTTGGTGAACCGGCCAAACGCGATGAAGTTGAGATTGGCGCCATTCAGCACCAGTTCCACCCCCATCAGCACCCCAATCCCGTTCCGCTTGGTCGCCATGCACACGATTCCGCTGACGAACAGCACCGCGGCGACGAACAGGTAGAGATTGAGGTCGGCCGGGGCGGCCGTTGACAGTTCAGGATTCATGGGAAGGTCTCAGCAATGGTTTCCCGCAGGAGTCAGCCAGCTTGTTCGGTCAACCGCCGGTTGCAGGGGTCGGGGGCAGGTCGCCAACCCCATGCCGCAAGGGCGGTTCAGGCACTCAGGGCGGCACTCCGGGAGTCGCCCGACGAATCGGCAGGCTGCTTGCGTCGCTTGGTCCGGGCGAGGTAAGCCGCCCCAATCAGCACCACCAGCAGATGCACCGAAACAATTTCGAAGGGGAGCAGGTAGCCCGCGCTCAGCTCTCCCCGACCGGTCTTGAGATCACGGGAGCTGGCCCCCAGGAATTTCAGGCCCAGCTCACGCGTCGTGTTGCCTTCTGCGACAGGATTAAAACCCGCCCCGACCACCTCGCTGGCCAGGACGGGACTCCGTTCGCCCCAGCGGACCGCCAGGGCCGACGACAGCAGCAACCCCAGCAGGGCCAGCCCCACCACGCCCCCCAGCACCATTTCGCCGGGCTTCGTCCGCATCTGCAGGAATGGACCACTGGCTGTCAGCATGACGCCGAAGATCAGCAGCACCAGGGTCCCCCCGACGTAGATCAGCAGCTGGGCAGCCCCGACGAAGTCGGCGTTGAGCGAAAAGAACAACCCCGCCGTCGCCGCCAGGCACAGGATCAGCCAGAACGCCATCCGCACCACGTTGTGGGTGAAGACGACCGCCAGGGCACACACGATAGCCATCGCGGCGAAGACGTACACCGCCCCGCCATGAGCCATCCAAGCCAGATTGTCGAGTTGCTGGGCGAGCCAATTCATGAGGAGGAAACCTTGTCGGCAGCAGCCGGAACCAGTGTGGGGGCCGCAGGGACTCGAAGCTCGGCCCCAGCTCGATCTGTGCCCTGGGGAGCCGGTGCCACCGGGGTGGCCTGGGCCTCAACGGGGCCGGCATGCCTGGCCTGGGGAACTCCCGGCACGAAACTTCGCTCAGACATCGGGCGGCCGATATCGGTGCCCATCACCTTCAGGCTGTTCACCAGGGTCGAACGCCCCGTCAGCTTGAACACGGCCAGCGGCCAGATTGCGACCCCCAGGAACAGTGCACAACTGATGGGCAACAGATACTTGAGACATGTGGTCATCACCTGGTCGATACGCAACCGGGGCAAGGTCCACCGCACCCACATTTGCACGAAGACCAGCAGACAGCCCTTGGTGATAAACACCTTCGCTCCCAGCAGGTTGGCCAGCAGGTACCATGGCCCGCCTGCCTCACGCCAACCGGCCAGAACCGTTTCTTCCAGGCCCAGGCCAGTGTTCCAGCCCCCCAGGAACAGCGCCGTGGCCACGCCGCTGACCGCGAACATGCTGGCGTATTCGGCCATGAAGAAGTACGACCAGCGAATGCCGCTGTATTCGGTGTGGAACCCGGCCACCAGTTCGCTCTCGGCTTCAGCCAGGTCGAACGGAGCTCGCTTCACGCTCGCCGTCGCCACCACGAAGTAGACGAAGAACGCGATGAAGCAGAACGGGTCGTGGAAGATCATCCAGTTCAGGAACGGGCCGGATTGAATCCGCCCCAGGTCCATCAGGCTCAAGGTCCCGGCGGCCGTGACGGGCACCAGGGCACAAATCGCCATCGGGATTTCGTAGCTGACCACCTGGGCCGCTTCACGCATTCCCCCGAACAACGCCCACTTCGAGCCGCTCGAATAGCCCGCCAGGATGACCCCCATCACCTCCAGCGACATGATGGCCAGCATGAAAAACAGGCCAATGTCGAGGTTTTGGGCAATCCAGCCATCGGCCCAGGGAAGCACCAGGAACGCCGCGAACGAGGCCACGAAGACCAGGTAAGGCGACATCCGGAACAGCATCCGGTCGGCCGCTTCGGGACAGAGATCTTCCTTTTGAATCAGCTTGATCCCGTCGGCCAGGGTCTGCAGCCAGCCGAATTTACCCCCGACCCGCGTTGGCCCCAGCCGATCCTGGATTCGTCCCGCGACCTTGCGTTCCAGCCAGATGTAGATGAGGGGCGCCACGCCAAAGAAGCCCAGCACCAATGCCGCATGCAGCACCGCGGCCAGCAGATACGCTGCGTTGGGTGAGAGATACTGCTGAAGTAGCTCGAGGATCGAGGAGGCTGCCAGCACCGGAGTCATGTCCACAAGTCCCTCATGTCCACAAGTCTCCCCGCCCACAAGTCCCTGGCGAGCCCACAAGTTGCTGCAGAGCCCACAGGTTGCTGCTCGAAAGTTGCCACAGCCCGAAAGTTGCCACAGCCCGAAAGCTGCCACAGCCCGAAAGCTGCCACAGCCCAAAAACTGACAGAGACGAGGCGCGAACGAATCGCACGCCGCCAACCGCTCCCGGTGGAGGGTGACGGGCGAATGCCGGAATCGTAGTCACCAGTTCTCGCCCGGGACACCAGCGTCTCCGCCCCGGCCCGATGCGAAGCCTCAGACTATGACAAACCACCATGGGGAGTTCAAGCATCCGGGCGACACTCGCTCCCGGGCTCAAGCGAGTTTCAAACCCCTGCGCGCAGGCCCGTTTCACTTGGGCCAGACCTCTCGGCCCGTTAGAATCGAGGGGATGGCTCTCCTCCGCCGTTCCACCCCACAAAAGCTCGCGAAACCATGATCCGCCAGCGCTCGATTCTGCTCGCGACGCTGGTCTGCCTGCATGCCTGGAGTTCGGCCCTTCACCCCCTGCAGGCCGATGAGTCTGAAGATTTTTTCGAGGCCCGTATTCGACCGGTTCTGATCAGCTCGTGCATCGGCTGTCATGGGCCCGCCCGGGCGAGTGGTGGCCTCCGTCTCGATTCCCGTGCCGGGCTCCTCAAGGGGGGCGACTCGGGCTCCCCGGTCAATCTGGAGGAACCTGCCGAGAGTCTCCTGCTTGCGGCGATCGCCCGCCAGGCCGACGTCGCCGCCATGCCCCCCGATCGGAACCAGGCTCTGCGGGCCGATCAGGTCGCCGACTTTACCCGCTGGGTTCGCGAAGGACTCCACTGGCCCGAGCAAAGCGGCCCGCTGTCGAGCAAGTCGCACTGGGCGTTCGAACCCCACCGGCCCGGCAACCGCCCGGCCCCCACGTTCAGCAACCCAGGCAGCGACGAGTCCCGGACCTGGATTGACGACTATCTTGACCAGCGCATGTCGCAGGGGGGCTTCACCCCCGGCCCCGCAGCCCCGCCGGACGTGTGGCTCCGCCGACTGGCATTTGATCTGACGGGGCTCCCGCCCAGTCGCGAACTGGTGGTTGAATTTCTGGCCGATCCGTCCCCCGCCGCCCGGGTCCGGGTCGTCGAGAGCCTGCTGGCCTCGCCCGCTTACGGGGAACACTGGGGCCGGCAATGGCTCGATGTGGTCCGCTACGCCGACACAGCGGGCGAAACGGCCGATTACCCCGTCCCCCTCGCCTGGCGGTACCGCAATCGGGTGGTGGAGGTCTTCAACCGCGACGAGCCCTGGGACCAGTTCCTCCGCGATCAGATCGCGGGCGATCTTCCCGAATCTCGGCCCCACCCCGAGGCAACCGCCGGCCTGGCCTCGGGTGACATGCCCGCCGGGCGGTCGGCCCAACGCCTGGTCTCGACCGGTTTCCTGGCCCTCTCCCGCCGATTTGGCTTCGACAGCGAGAACTATCACCACCTCACGATCCAGGATTCGATCGACACGGTTGGCCAGGCTGTGCTGGGGCTTAGCTGGGGCTGTGCCCGCTGTCACGACCATAAGTTCGACCCGGTGTCGATGCGCGACTATTACGGTCTGTATGGCATCCTGGCCAGTTCGCGCTATCCCTTCCCCGGCTCAGAGCAGAAGCAGAAAGTTCGCACGCTCGCCCCGCTGGTCCCCGCCGAGGAGGCGGTGGCCCGCTGGAACGGACATCTCCGCACACTGGCCGCCGTGGCGGGTCCCTTGCAGGCCCGCCAACGCCCGCTGCCGCCGTTGCTGCTCCGTCCCCTGACCGACCTGGATGGCGACTTTGAGCTGCAAGCCCCGGCAGCGGGGGGCAGCAACGGCGTGCTGGTCCCGCCGTGGCAGTTTACCGGTCCGGTTGCGGTCACCACGGCAGCCCAGAGCCCGTTTCGCAACCGCTATCCACTGGGCGGACGCGTGGGGGCCAGTGTCGCCGCCGGTGCGGCCCCTTACTCAATCGACCAGGTTCTGCCCCCGGCCCTCCGCTGGTCGGGTCGGGACCGAGCCCGGTTCTCGTGCGATCTGCGACTCTCGGCTCCCGCTCCCCAGCAAACAGCCAGTCATCGCCTGCGCATCGGCCCGCAGGTGGGCCCCGCGCTGGTCGAGTTGCAGATCAGCTCCCAGCGGATCTCGCTCGTGGAGCCCCAAACGGCGGAGGGCCAGGAAACAGTCCCCCTCTTCGACTTGTCGCCGCAAGAGTGGTTCCAGGTGCGCATCGACTTCGATGGCGAACAGGAGACGTTCGCCATGGCCATCACGCAGGGGCAGTCGGAACGCTCACTGCCACCGCGACCCTGGCCCCGGCCCGCCTCAGCGACCGGGGAACGCCTGACGGCAGAGCGGATCACCTGGGGACCGGGCAGCGAGACGGAAGCCGAACGCCCCGCGCTCGATCTCGACCAGGTCGCCCTCGACAGTGGCACGTTGCTCGACGCGATTCAGTCGGACGGGCCGAACACAACGCTTCCGCCCGAACTCGCCGATCTCGCGGATCTGAACCGCCAGCTCCGCGCGGAACTTGGCAACGATGGCGATCTCGAACTGCAGCGCGAGGCGCAACCGCCCGCCGCGCCGTGGAACCCCGGGCCCAGCAGCCTCGTGAAGCTGGCGACCGCGGCTCAAAGCCCGTTCGTCAACGTCTACCCCAAAGGCCACCTGGGGCTCGCTCTTCCCAGTCGAGCCGAATACGACGGGTTTGGGTGGCAGATTCCCGGAATCGAGGTCGCGGCCAGCCCGACCTGGCACGCGAGCTTCGAGTTTCGTCCCGGCGCTGCTCCCGAGGGACTGCCGGGCTCGTGGCGGTACTACCTTGGGCACGGGGCGGGCCCAACTCCCGGAGTCGAACTGCACTTCACCGCCAGCCAGCTGTTTGTGCCGGGCGAAACCGAGGCAAAGCCCGTGGCCCGCCTGCAACCAGGCGAGTGGCACCAGGTGCAACTCATCATCGACCCGGTCGCCCGCCGTTACAGGGGGGTGGTGTATCGTGGCGAAGAGCGGCAGGAGTTCACAGCCGAGCTTTCGAAGAAGTGGGATGGCCAGTTTGACTACTCCTTCATCGACAGCTATGGCCATCAGCCCGGGGTGCGGCCCGCCCTTGAAGTCGACAACTTCCAACTGACCACCCAGCGGCTTCCCGCGCCGACCGACGCCCCGGCCGCACCAGCGGAGGGCGAGACCGACGCCCGCAGGCAGCGGATCGCAAACCTCCGCGAGCGGGTGCGGGAAGCCGAGGTCGCCTGGGGCCGCTGGGAGGCCGACCTGCTGCAGCGTCTAACCGACGGCCCCTACCCGCTGGCCTATGCCATGGGAGAGGGAACGCCCCACGCCGAGGCGATTCAGCTGCGGGGCGAACCGACGCAGCCCGGCGCCGTGGTGCCCCGCGGCCTCCCCACGCTGTGGGGAGGTGGCCCGCTGCCCGAGGAACTGGGCGAAAGTGGTCGCCGGGAATTGGCCGAGTGGTTGACCTCGCCCCGCAATCCACTCACAGCGCGGGTGTTTGTCAACCGGATCTGGCAGCGGCATTTTGGGCGTGGGCTGGTCAAGACGCCCAATGATTTTGGAGTTCGCGGACAGCCCCCCACGCACCCCGAACTGCTCGATGCCCTGGCACAGCAGTTTGTCGCGGAGGGCTGGTCGGTGAAATGGCTGCACCGTCAGATTGTGCTGAGTGCCGCGTGGGGGCGCGCGGCACGCACTTCCGCCGAGGGCCCGGCCACCCTGGAGCAACTCGACTCGTACCAGCAGTTCCCGCGCCGCCGGCTGTCGGCCGAAGAACTCCGCGACGCGCTGCTGCAAGTCACGGGCGAGTTGAACGCCACGCCGGGGGAGGGGCACCCGTTTCCCCCGCCCAGCCAGTGGGGCTTCACGCAGCACCAGCCCTTCCAGGCGGTCTACGACCATCCCCGGCGCAGCGTGTACCTGATGACCCAGCGCCTGAAGCGGCACCCCTACCTGGCGCTGTTTGACGGTGCCGATCCGAATGCCAGCACCCCCATCCGCAGCGAAACGGTGGTCCCCACGCAGGCCCTCTTCTTTCTCAACGACCCGCTGGTCCACGAACTGTCGCTGCGGTGGGCCAACCGCCTGGCCGCAGCGCACGCGGAACTGCCCCAACGACTCGAGCAGGCCCTCTGGAGCGCGTACGGGCGCCCCCCGGCGGGCAGCGAAATCGCCGAGGGGCTGGAGTTTGTCGCGGCGTATCGGCTGGCGCAAGCCGAGGCGGCCCCGGCCTCAAACCCGGCGGACCAGTCGGCTGTCACCCCGACCAACGCGGCTCGCCTCGCGAACGAGGCCGCGGCAGTAGCCGCGTGGTTGCGAACCCTCCTGGCCAGCAACGAGTTCGTCTATCTCGACTGACCCCCCTCTCCGCGGGCCGGGGTCTGCGTCTTACCCCTTCCTCCTCCCAACTGAGCACCTGGAACACTCCGCATGCCGACTCCCGTCCCCCCTCGTCGGCCACTGCTCCGCTCGCTGGTGGGTGGGTCGTTGCTGTTTCCCGGGATTGTCTCGGCACTGGCGGCCGAAGAGTCGCGCGGCAGCAGCGTGGTCGATCCGCTCGCCGCCGCGGCACCGCAGTTCCCCGCCCGCGCGAAGCGGGTCATCTTTCTCTTCATGAGTGGCGGGGTGTCGCACGTCGAGACCTGGGACCCCAAGCCCCAACTGGTCGCCGACGCGGGCAAGACCCTGATGGTCGATGAGTTCCAGGGGCGCAAGGGGAGCTTCCCCATGTTTCTCCGTCCGCCCCAGTGGAAGTTCGCCAAGCACGGGGCGTCGGGCATCGAGGTCAGCGAACTGTTTCCCCACCAGGCCGAGTGCGTGGATGACTTGTGCGTCCTCCGCTCGGTCACGTCCGATCACACCAACCACTACGAAGCGACCCTGGGGATGCACACCGGGTCGTTCAGCTTCGCCCGCCCCAGCCTGGGGGCCTGGGTGAGCTACGGCCTGGGGACCTGGAATCGCAATCTCCCCTCGTTCGTTGTGATCGCCCCCCACACTCCCTATGCGGGGGGCCAGGTCTGGGGGAGCGACTTCCTGCCCGGGATGCACCAGGGGACACTGGTGGTCCCGGGGGCCGAGCCGGTGGCGAATGTCCGGCGGCGTGTCGCCTCGCAACGCCTCCAGGAACTGGAGCTTGAGCTGTTGGCACGCCGCAACCGTCGGCACCTCTCCGAGCGGGCCGACACCCCCGCCCTGGCGGCCCGCCTCCGTAGTTTCGAAACCGCATTCGGGATGCAGTCGGAGCTTCCCGGGGTGTTCGACCTGGGGGAAGAGACCGCCGCCACGCATGAACTCTACGGCCTGCCTCCGGGGAGCACCGCCGGCTTCGCGTGGCAATGCCTGGTCGCCCGCCGAATGATCGAGCGCGGGGTCCGGTTTGTCGAACTGATCGACACGGGGTCATCGAACAATTGGGACGCGCACGGCGACATGCAGACGCACGTGCCACTGGCCCGCAATGTCGACCGCCCCATCGCCGGTCTGCTGAAAGACCTCAAGCAGCGGGGACTGCTCGAAGACACCCTGGTGGTCTGGACGTCGGAATTCGGGCGGACCCCGTTCAACGCGGCGGCCGATGCCCGGGGCCGAGAGCATCACCACTGGGTCTTTTCGTCGTGGCTCGCCGGGGGGGGAGTCAAAGGCGGAATGACCTGGGGCTCGTCCGATGAACATGGCGTGCGGGTGGCTGAAAACGGAGTACACGTGCACGATTTTCATGCCACCATTCTGCACCTGCTGGGGATCGATCACGAGCGGCTGACGTACCGCCACTCCGGGCGCGACTTTCGCCTGACCGATGTGCACGGCCACGTGGTCCAGGAGATCCTGGCGTGAAACCGCGCCCGTTGCCGGCGCGGCTCGACGCGAGTGTTTCCGGTCGGGCAGTCCCCGGTGAAGACCGCACCGGGAATGGGGGGCGATTCACGCGACCTGGCCAGCCCAGCCGCCGTGTCGTGACACCCAGGTCGATTCGCACTGAGCGCCCAGCGCCCCCGCGCCGCCCGAACTTCTCTTTCCCCTCTTGAACTCCGAGCCCCCCGGTCATGCCGAGTGACAAACCGCTGCTTCCGTGGATGAAGTTCCTGCTCCGGTTCGCCGCCTGGTTCAATCTTGGGGCGGGCCTCCACATGCTGATCCTCTACCACGAGACCTACAAGGTCATCGGCATGCCCAAGCCCGAGAGTCACTTCCCCATCCAGTTGGTCGGGTTGCTGGTGGCCTTGTTCGGGCTGGGCTACTACCTGGTGGCCAAGCATCCTGTCCGCAATCGGCAATTGCTGCTGCTGGGCTTCCTCAGCAAGGCGCTCGGTTCGTGCCTGGGGTTGGCGCACATCGCCCTCGGCAAGCTCCCGCCCCGCTTCTTCCTCGTCTTCTTCTTCGCCGACATCATCTACCTGCCCCCCTTCTGGCTGATCTACCGCCGCCTCGAGAACTGGGCCCGGCAACAAGAGCCCTCGACCCGCGAAGACAACTGACGCCCCCCGCTCCGTTGTTTGCGGCGAATTGTTCCCGGCGAATTGCCTGCCAGCCTGCCGCTTGCGAGACTACATCTCCGCGACCCCCGTGTCGTCCCTCCGGCATCGGGCCCCTGGCCCGGCTGTGCACTCTCCCCCTGGCCGTCCCCACACTTCACTCTCCTCCTGGTTCCCGAAGTGAGTCTCATGGAACATTCCCTCCGCATCGGACGCGTCTCTTCCCGGTTCCCGGGAATGCTTCTTTCGGGGTTGCTGCGCCCCGGATTGCTCCTTTCGGGATTGCTTGTTACGGGACTGCTGGGGGGACTCTGCGGGACGCCGCTTGCCCCGGCGGCGGTGCTGGCCGCCGACCCGCATGCCTGGCCCCAGTTCCGCGGCCCCTCGGGGCAGGGGCTCGCCCCCCTCGCCCGCATTCCCCTCACCTTCGATGACACGCATCACGTCCGGCACAAACTCGCGCTCCCCGGTCGCGGCTGGTCCTCCCCCGTCATCGCCGACGGTCTGTGCTGGCTCACCACCGCCATCGAAAAAGTCCCGACCGCCGAACGCCGCGCCGAGATTCTGCAGAACAAGCTGAAAACCAATCCTCAGGCGGGCCAGCTTGAGATTCTCGAATCAGTCACCCTGCAGGCTGTCGCGATTGACCTGCAGCAGGGCCGTATCACGCACACGGTCACCCTGTTCGAGATTCCCGAACCCGAACCGATCCACTCGCTCAACAGCTACGCCTCCCCCACCCCGGTGCTGGCCGG
>CAIUHT010001297.1 GCA_903898975.1 uncultured Planctomycetaceae bacterium | reverse complement strand
GCCGTAAATCTCGGATGACTGGAAAATGAATCCCCGGCGCTTGCACAGCGCCACAATCTTGTCCATCGAGACCGCGGAAGGCATAACGAGTCAGACCGGCACGCAAACAGAGGGAAGAAGCCACCACCCCAGGCCCCACACTCGGCCCGGCAGATCGGAATCGCGTATGATAGGAAACCCCATCCCCGGCGGGGAGGGGAGTTCTGTCGCCCCCCTTCCCAAGCCCGCCGGCCCCCTGCGCCCCCTATCCACGAGCTGGCATGCCCGCTGCCATCCTGGTTTCCGCCACCCGCACCCCCATCGGCCGTTTTCTGGGGGCATTTCGCGAGATTCCAGCCCCCCAACTGGCCGCGGTCACCCTGCAGGCCACCCTCGCCCGGGCTGGGCTTGAGCCCCGGCAGGTTGACGAGGTCATTCTCGGCCAGGTCTTGCCCGCCGGGGTGGGGCAGGCCCCCGCCCGTCAGGCGGCGCTGGCAGCTGGTCTCCCCCCGACCGTTTCGGCGTTCAGCGTCAACAAGGTCTGCGGGTCAGGGCTGCAGGCAGTCATGCTCGCTGCCCAGGCGGTTCGGGCGGGCGATGCCCGGGTCGTGCTCGCCGGGGGGATGGAAAACATGAGCCGGGCTCCCCACCTCGTGCGCGGCCTGCGCGAGGGACTCAAGTTTGGTGGCTCTTCGATCGAAGACTCGATGCTGCTTGACGGGTTGACCTGCGCCCTCGGCCAGTGCGGGATGGGAGACCATGCCGAGTTCACCGTGCGGGAAGCAGGTCTGACCCGGCAAGACCAGGATGAGTTCGCCCTGGCCAGTCAGGCGCGCGCTGCCGCCGCCCAAAGCCGGGGAGTGTTTCAGGCCGAGCTCGTCCCCGTCCCGGTCCGGATCAAGGGACAGCCAATACCCTGTGCGGTCGACGAGGGAATTCGGCCTGAGACAACGCTGGAGACCCTTGCGAAACTGAGGCCGGCGTTTGACCCGGCCGGCAGTGTCACAGCGGGGAATTCCTCAACACTGGCCGACGGGGCGGCGAGCGTGGCGGTGGTGGATGAGGCGACCGCAACGTCGTTGTCGACCCCCTGGAAATTCCGGGTGGTAGCGAGTGCGACAAGCGGGGGGGAGCCGCAACGATTGTTCTTCGCCCCGATTGATGCGGTCCGGCAGGTGGTGGACCGGGCGGGGCTGACGCTGGCCGACATCGATCTGTTCGAGATCAACGAAGCCTTCGCCAGCCAGACGGTCGCCTGCGTGCGCGGGCTGGGACTCGACAGCGGGCGGGTGAATGTCAACGGCGGGGCGATAGCCCTCGGGCATCCCATTGGAGCCAGCGGTGCCCGGGTGCTGGTGACCCTGCTCTGGGAACTGCACTCCCGCCAGGCCCGCCGGGGAATCGCCACTCTCTGCCTGGGAGGGGGCAATGCCGTGGCTCTGCTGGTCGAACGCTGCGATTGAAATCGGCGGTGGCGATGGGGGGCGACGCGGACAACGCTCGTGCCGACCACACGGTAAAAGCGAACGCCCCATCCGTCGCGGATCGCAACGGATGAGGCGGATCAGTCGCATCGCGGACAGCCCCAGTTCCCACCCTCGGCAATTCCCCCCTGCGGAGGAAGGCGAGTGGCGAGGCTGGTGATTGGCCCGCCTGACGCAGCCGGTCTGGGC
>CAIUHT010001296.1 GCA_903898975.1 uncultured Planctomycetaceae bacterium | reverse complement strand
CAGACGCCGGATCCAAAACTCCAAGCCGATCAACCGTCGTAAGATTTGTCGTTCAACAGCGGCAAATCCTTGGATTCAGCAGCCCACTCGCCAAGCGAATCATTCGACGATTTCTGAGGTTTTCCAGAGCAGGACTTTCCTGGCAGTCAACATTTGGCTCTGACTTTCACGATTTTTCAGGCTAACGCGCAAACCACCATGGCATTGAATCCACGGATGGATCATTCCTCGTGTCCAGAGCCATGCTCGCTCCGGGCGATCACAATCGGCGCAGCCCACATGTATCACGAAGAGCAGACAAAGGGTTCGCTCGAAGTCGGCAAACTGGCGGACCTGGTCATCCTCGACCAGAATCCCCTCACCGTCGACCCGATGAGCATCAAAGACATCCGCGTGCTGGAGACGATCAAGGAAGGAACGACGATTTACCGTCGAAAGTAAGCTCTCCCGGCAGGCTCGAAGTCCTGAATGTTCAACACGTACAGAGCCACAGAAGGCAGGGGGAGGAGGTGTTGTGCACCCTCTCAGTCCTTCTCACCCTCAACAACAAAGCGAGCCGTTGGCCCTGGCGGCGGCAATCTTCGACGGTTCTGCCCCTCCCTACGGTTTCACCACCCCTTCCGCCCGGCGGCGCAGGGTGGCATCGGCCTGACCCAGCAGTTTTTTGCGTTGTGATTCATTCAGCCAGGAGATGGGTGCCTGGCCGGTCTCGAGAGCGTCGAGCAGGGCCGTGACCCGACTGGGATCGCGGAGCAGCCCATCCAGGGCGAGAGTGCGGTTGCCCGGAGTCAATCCCGCCAGCCCCTTCAGCAGTGCGGCGGTCGCCTCGGGCGCGTTGACATCTATCGTTCCGCTGACAGCCCCCATCTGCAACTCTTCGTTCACTCCGCGGGCCAAATACTTCTGCAGTTGGGAACCCGACTGCCGCCAACCCCGCAGGGGAATCATCCTCAACGCGTCGTACCGGGTGCCGGTCGGGACCTTCTCATTCTCGACCATCACCCCGGCCTGCTCGAGCGTTCGCATCCATCGGGTCTCGAGTGCGGGAGTGGAGGCCATCAGTTTCGCGAGGCGATCACCCGGCCATTGATGGAGCTGGCTGATGCCATTGATCAGTCCGCCGCCAATCACCACCGCCTGCCAGTCGTGCAGGGGCTGCCCCTCAAGCGGAAGTGAGTGGTCCAGAATCGCCGTCAGCAACGGGGCCTCATTCTGCTTCCCCGCAGCAATCGCCACCCGCCAGATCCACGGGATGCGGCGATACTCTTCGGGCGTGCCTGGCTTCAGGTCGGAAGTCAGTGCCGCCAACAACGCGGGTGCCTCGTGCAGGAACTTTCGGATCAGCGCCTCACGCTCCGCCTCCGGGACCGTGTCATCCAGGATCCGGCCAGCGGCTCCCTGCGGCGTATCGGGCTCCTCGGCGGGACGGGCGGGAGCCTTCACGATCAAGACAGGATCGTCATCCAACGGTGTCAGGTAGACTCCCTGCAGATCCAACAGGGCCCCCTGCAATTGGGGCCCCTGTGGACGGAGCCGGAGTTGTTGCCGACCAGGCTGCAGCGTGAGACGCCCCACCCGCAGTGTCTGGTATCGATTCCAACCTCCGGTGGCGGTCACCTTCCCTTCCAGGGAACTGCTGGCAGTCTCGATCACAAACCGGTTCCCCTGGCTGTCGGGATGACAGGCGAAGTGCAGCCAGACATCAACTTCAGTGGCTTCGGGCCATTCGAAGTCCCACGCCAGCTGATCTCCCACCCCGTGCCACAGACCGATGTTGTAAAACGGGGCCCCTTCAAAGGTGATGTCTCCCCCGTGGATCGCGGCATGATCGGCCGTGAGAGCAATCTGACCCTGGGCCTGGGTGATCAACTCGGGGCGATTCCCGGCCACCTGCTTCGGGGGACTCCTGCGGCTTCCCAGATAGGCCAGCAGGTCACTCACTTGTTCAATCGAGAGGTCTTTCTCCAACCCTTCGGGCATGAGCGACTTGCCAGTGCTCTGCAGTTCCTCGATCGCCGAACGCAGCAGTGTCTGCTCACGACCCTCGGTTCCCCGCAGGGTGACACTGTTGGCCGATTCCTGGGCCAGGACACCAGCGAAAGTCTGGCCATCGATGGTGAGGACGGTGTAACCAAGGTAGCGAGAATCGGTATTGCGGTTGGGATCAAGAATTTCCTGCAGCAGATAGCGGGGAGATTTGGAGGCAACGATCGACAAATCAGGCCCAACAGCATGCCCCTTTCCTTCCAGCACGTGGCATTGGGCACAGTTGCTGGTAAAGACCTGCCGTCCACGGTCCACCTGGCCGGGTAACTCGAGGGCCGCTTCATATCGGGCAAGAACAGCCGCCCGATCGGGGTCGATTTTTGCCTGCAGCAGTCGGATCGCCTGTTCCTGGATCTCTGGCGAACGGCTGCGCATGAGCCGGTCGCGACGGGTCACATCGATTTCCGAGGCGGCGACTGTTTCCGCAGCCACGGCATCGAGCAGGGACTTTTGCCACGCCGGGCGCGCGAGAAGCGTGTCGAGGACCCTTCCCCGCAAGCTCGGACCGTAGCCGCGCCAACCCGCCAACAGACCCGCAGCCGTCTCAGGAATGTCGAGACGCTGCAACGCGGCGAGAGCACTGGCCTGCATCTCGCCGGGTGTCTGCGGAGTGAGCAGGGCAAGCAGCGTATCGCGGTCTGCCTGCTGTCGGGAGGGATGCCAGCCGAGCAAGTTCAACGACCGCTGACGGTCGGTAATCTCAAGCGCGGCATTGACCACACGAGCCCGGGCGGCATCCAGGCGGGTCAACACGTGTTGCCGCAAGGGGACCGGTTCGAGCTGATCCAGTTGCGGACCCGACTTTGCCAGGGACTCGAGAACGCTCAGCAGGGCGGCCTCCTGCCAGGGAGCCATTTCTTTCTCCCCGTCGGCCACCAGCTGAGAGAGAAACGCTGTAATCACCCCGGGAGCGTCTGCCAACGCCAACACCGTCTTGATGACCGGCTGCACCACCCCGGGAGGCAACTCGCCAGCCTGTCGCGATTGCATGAGCTCCCGAAGGACCAACAGGGCATTCTCGTCGGTCAAACTCGACACCACCGCCCCCAGGAGAAACGGATCGTCCTGGGATTGAAGAGCCAGTTCGGCCAGTGGCTCGGCCACGACCTCACGTGGGAGTAATCCGAGTGTG
>CAIUHT010001295.1 GCA_903898975.1 uncultured Planctomycetaceae bacterium | reverse complement strand
CGTGAGCGCTCTCGCCGTGGGGACGGGGGGGTTGCTGCAGTCGTCATTCAATTGTTGCGCGATTCACTCCTCGGTTGGCCTTCGGCAAAACATGAAAATCACCCGCCTTGAAACTTTTGTGATTGGAGATGGTCAGCAGATCGATCCAGACCAGGGGGGAATTGAGCCGCTGGCGTGTGTTCGGATTCACACCGACACCGGACTGAGTGGGCTTGCCGAGGTGTTCCGCGTTCCCCCGGGGGTGGTGCTGGCCACGGTCGCGGGGCCCGAAAGTCACTTTGGCCGACTGCTGATTGGGGAGACGCTGACACATCCCGAGCGGCTCTGGCAGCGGATGTACGACGCGCTGATGCACACCAATCGGCGGGGCTGGCAGTTGATCATCCTCGGGGCGCTCGATGTGGCCCTGTGGGATCTTTACGGCCAGTCACTGGGGCAACCGGTCTGGCAGTTGCTGGGAGGAGTGCAGCGGGGTCCGTTCCAGGTGTCGGACGCGATCTCGCAGACTCATGCGGTCCCCTACTGCACGCTGGTCTCTGACCGCTGGGGTGGGGAGGCGATGTTTCGGCAACAGGTCGAGCGGGCGGTCACGCTGGCGGGACTGGAGTATCGCGCGTTCAAGCTCGAACCGATGATGTCGTCCCCCTCCGACGTGGTGGAACTGGCCCGCCGGTTTCGGCGGGAACTGGGCGACCAGCCGACGCTGATGATCGATGTGGGCTACCTGTTCCACGACGTCCCAACAGCCGCCCGGGTGGCCCGCGAATTGGAAGAGTTCCGCATTGAGTTCCTGGAAACTCCCTTCCCGGTGGACTCACCCACCCCGTACGCCCGACTGGCAGAGCAGACCAGCATTCCCCTGGCGATGGGGGAACATGGAGTGACCCGCTGGGAGTTTCTCGACATGGCCGAGCGGGGACGGGTGCAGGTGCTGCAACCGTACATGACCACCTGTGGCGGGCTGACCGAGGCCCGGCAGATTGTGACGCTGGCCCGCGAGCGGGGGCTGCAGGTCTGTCCGGGCAACTGGTCGACGCAGATCCTGGGGGCGGCGTCGGTGCACCTCGCGGCGTGGTCGCCCATTACGCCGTTCATCGAGTTCGCGCCCGCCGAAGTGCTGAACTCTCCGCTGCGGGCCGAGTTGCAGGCCGCCGGGCTGCCCGTTGTGCAGGGGCGGATCGCGTTCCCCGAGACCCCGGGAATTGGCTACCAGTTGCCCGATGAAATCGTGCGACGATACCGGATGGCCTGAACGGCGGGCGACGGGCCGGGCAGGCGAACCTGGCCTACGGGTTCAACGGGCGAGTTGCAGCAGGAATTCGCCCCCGGCATCGCGCCAGCGGTCTTGCAGCGTGTGACCGGGCGAATCGTCGACCACCAGCAGCTTGAGCCGCGAGCGTTCGACCCGGGCCTGTTCTTCGGCCACGCAGAGGCTGGCCCCGAAGCGCAGCAGGGCGTCGGTGCCCACGCGTTGATCGCGGTTGCCCATGGCCATGTACAGCGGCCGCCCCGCGAGCGCGGGGGCGAACTGTTCGAGGGCCAGCCGGGCGACATCGTCCCGCGTGCGTACCTCGGCGAACTCGCTGAGCACTCGCCAGTCGGTCACGGGGGCGAGGGCGGCCCCCCCGGCGATCCGGCGGTCGGCGGCCAGCAGGCGGGTCGCACAGTATCCAGCCCGGGAGACTCCCACGACCGCGATCCGCCCCTCGACGGCGAAGTTACGGCGGATCAGTTCGTCAATGACCGCCGACCCATCGCCGCAGAAGCGGACGAACGGATCGTCGTTCGCCAGGAACCGTTCGCGGAGACCGTCGATGCCCTTGCCCCGAGCGTCGATGCGGTCGCCATGGGCGGGCAGATCGAAGCTGGCGACGCGGTGTCCGGCGCGGAGGAACTGATACCCGGGCCCGCAGTAAGGCTCGCCGGTGAGCGAAGTCTGGCGATCGGTGCTGAAGGTGAGCAGCAGCCAGGGCTGAGCCGCCCGGGTGGCCTCGGGCGGATCGAGCAACCGGACGTGCAGTGTTTCCTGGGGGCGTGACACGTCGAAATCAATAACGGTGGCGGGGGGAGGCTCGGCAGCGGGGGCCGCCTGGGTCGCCAGCCTGGCCACCAGCCAGAGCATGCACAGGACAGTGGCGGGAACACAGGCTCCGGCGGGAAGCCAGCCTGGGGAGGGGCGCTGCGGGGGCTGTGGCATGTTGGCTCTTGGAAAGGAGGCGTAAGGCGTTCAGGCCAGCCAGTCATCGAGCGGCGGCTGGTTGTCCCGTGCCGGTCAGCATAACAGGTTGGATTCACGCTCAAAGTGTCGGGCGGGTGGGAGCGGGCAGGGGAGCAGGGCGGGGCAGTAGGACAGGCGTAGCGTGGTTGTGAAACAGGTTGGTTGGGCTGGCCGAAACTGGGCTGGTCATCTTCTTGTCTGTTGATCATCTTTTCGGTGGGGTTCCAGGGGCGCGGTTTGTGTTTGGGGCCACCCTGAAGCGCAGCCGGTGGGGGTTATCCGGGGGGCGACCGGTGCGGCCACCGAGGGATGGCGATCGGATGGTGGGTGCTTGCCCGGGGGCGCGGTTTTCCTTACAAGCAACGGGAGCGTGGTTCCGAGATTCTTCCCTTGCCTCGATCTGTTCCTGCCCATGCCTGGTG
>CAIUHT010001294.1 GCA_903898975.1 uncultured Planctomycetaceae bacterium | reverse complement strand
TTCATGGCCTCGTAAAGGGCCAGCGAGACGGGGCGGGGGCAGCTCCCAAGTAATCAAAGTCCATTGCTTTCCGTGCCGAAGACTCATTGACGCGAAGCTTCCGAAAGCTGAGCCCGACTGTGACTCGTAGGTGCGACGTCCGACCGTGACCTTGCATGGTTGCGACCCAGCGCGGTGAGTAGTGGCAGCGAGTTCGTGCCCACAAGAGCCGTTGCAGACACTCTCCGGGCTGGGCAGCCACTTCCTGCGTATCGTGGGTGAGCAACCCATGGTCTTCCAGGCACACCGGACTGCGCAGTCCGAGGCTAAGCGATTCAGGCGGACCCCAGGCAACAGCTGTGTTCGCAAAGGTCGGCACCTGCCGATCCACGCCCCGGTGCACGACCATGAAAATTCTCGCGTGGCATTGGGTCGCCACCTGCCAAACTTGACTCGCGGCATGATCATGCTGGAGAACTCCATCTGATGACGATGGAAATTCATATTTGCTAACGCATTCGAATAAGACTTTTGGAAGCATTCGGGCGGAACCGAACCGAACGCCGGGCTACGACTAAAAGCGTACAAGCAAGGTCGTAGGAATTAGGAACTCACAGGTTCAGCGCCGACATTTGCAATTGCCGACCAAGAGCTGGCTTCTTTCTCGCCAACAGGTCAATGATGCCGTACAAGTCCCTTGGACGGTTGCCAGTAACAGCCCCACGCCCGTCCCACACTGCGGCGATGCGATGCTGGCAACCGATCTGGACGATTCGGAAACGCAGGGGGGATGTCTTTCTCCCGCCAAAAACCTTTCCCAACGGGTCATTGAGCCTAGCCAAATCACCTTGTCCAGATGGGTCAGCCCGCCCTCCAATGGTGTCTGATACGATCCGACGGGCGGATTCACCGTCCGGATAGATTTGATCGAGCAACGCGAATCGGATTGCGGTATGCTGGACCAACTGCTGGCACCGTTGCTCATAGGCGACAAAGTCGGGCGGATACCCCAGTGTGGCATCACGAACGGGGTGCCAAACAAAACTTCCTGCGGCACGAGTGGCCCGAAGGCCAAGCGTTCCTAGAAGCAACCAGGCCTCAAGTGCCCGGGTGAAGGAGCTATCGATCGCCGTCGGCAATGCTCCCAACCGCCACATGATGTGCAGGTCACATCCTTGGCCCGTGGGAACGGCCCACTTTCTGCTGGCCTGTCCGCCACTCTTATGGGGCAGCGTGGCCACTTGCACGCGCTGCTCTGGCCGTGGCATGGAGCTCGTCCGAATGACCACCTTGCTGGCGGTGGCAACGCCGCGGACGCCGCCGAATAACGCCTTCTCCTCGGTGGCATTGCCGCCAAGGGCCCGAAACCACCAATGCAGTTGACCGCGAATTGAGGCAGCTCGTATCTCCGGGCGATCGTCGTAGGCACCTCTACTAAAAAGCGGCGTGATGAACTCCAGTCGATAGGTGATCATATTAATGCGACTCCCAGCGATTTAGCTGCAGCCAACAAACCTTCAACGCGCGCCCGGTTGGCTGGTTTGTCGCTCTTCTTCCAACGTTTCCAAGTGTCCCGCTTCTCCGCTGCCTGGAGCACCATAATGAACCCTCTTTGCTCGTCGGACGTCAGCGCTCCCAGTTCCGATGCCGTCTTCGCGAAGGCTTCATCGCCCATTCCGGCATATCGTTCCCTCGCGGCCTCAGCGGGAGACATGGCCGCGCGACGAAGATCCGCAGCCTCTTGTCTGGCCTTTTCATCCATTGCAAGTCGCACCTTGGCCGCAGCCTGCTCGGATTCCCTTTTAGCGTCGCTATCAATCTGTTCCAAAATCTCCGGCTTAAGCGAGAACCAACCGTAACCGGAAGCGGTCTTGGCACCTAAACCTCGCACGGTCAGCGCGGACTCTAGCCACTGGCGGGCGGATTCAAGCACGCTATCGGAGCCCTTGGGCCGATTGAGCACCAAGCAAAAAGCAAACTGGGCTCCGACCTCCACGACAGGGAATG
>CAIUHT010001293.1 GCA_903898975.1 uncultured Planctomycetaceae bacterium | reverse complement strand
GATTCCGCACCGGAGGTAGCGAGCAGCGCCTCGACTTCGGCTGGGGAGATGGGGGCACCGAAGACCACGCGGACGGCGGCGGGCTTCACCAGGAAGTCGCCCCGACCGAGGGAGTGTCGCGTGCCGGCGACTCCGACGGGGATGACCGTCACCGGGGCCCGGCGGAGGATGCTGAGCAGGCCGGGCTTGAGAGGGGCGAGGCGGCCATCGGGGCTGCGGGTCCCTTCGGGGAAGACCCCCACGAGGAAGCCTTCGCCCAGTCGCTCGGCGGCGGCGCGAATTCCGCCCGCGGCACCCCCGTCGCGGCGGATCGGGATGACGTAGGTGTGGCGGAGGATCCAGCCGAGGATGGGGATGGAGAAGAGGTTGGAGCGGGCGACGTAGCTGACGGGGCGGGAGGCGGGGAAGGCGATGGCGAGGGGGTCGAGATAGCTCTGGTGATTGGAGACGAGGAGGGCGGGCCCCGAGAGGGGGAGGTGCTGGGTCCCGGTGGCGCGGACGCGGATCCACCAAAGAAAGATGGGGGTGGCGAGGACGCGAAAGAATCGCCAGACGCCGTTGGGCTGATCCACAGTGATGTGCGAGTGGGGGTGGAGCGAGGAGCAGAGAAGGTTCGGGGAGAGGCTGATTTTGGCGGGGGAGGTTGTGGGTGGCTAGGCTGGACGGTACAGTCGGTGTGTCGGCAAAGTTCGCCGGACCGGCAAAGTCTGCGCCGTCGTCAGGCTGGGGACGACCGCTACATTGGGAACGATGCGCTGGTCGGGTTGGGTCAACCGAGGGTGAACTGGCTGAAACGGTCGCACCGATGGAAGCGCGGGCGACGATAAATTCCAGCGGTCTGGGATAGGCGGAGGGTGGGTGCGTTCGCGATTCCCCCCGGTCGCCTCGATCCGGACAGAAACTGCCACGGAAGGCGAAGGCCCCGGGGGCGGTGGTACCAGGAGAACAGCGGAGATGCGCAGGTTGCCCAGGATTTTGACACTGTCGCGGTTGATGAAAAACGCGGCGTGGACATGTGGATTGTCGGCGGTGTTTGTCGGAGGAGCGTTGCTGGCGGGGAACGCTGATGAAGCTCCCGTCGGGCTGGCGGGGGTCTTGCCCGCGGCCTCCCCGGCCGACCTGGAAGGAGCACTGGGGTCGTTCCCCGAGAACTGGACTCCTTGGGCGACCGCGGTGCAGGCCGAGCTGAACCAGCTCTACACCGAGCCGGGGACAGTGGCCCAGCAGCGAGAGACATTGGCCAAGCTGCGACGTCGGCTGGCGACGTGCAACCAGTACCTGGCCGACCCGCGGTACCGGTCGCTCAACAACCTGCTGACGACCCTGCGGGGGGGGTTGAAGCGGCGGTTGGATGTCGCCGAGGCGGTGTTGGGAACGATGGATCTGCCGGCGACGGCGTGGCAGTCGCGGCAGGCGCAGACCGCCCGCGACGTGACGAACGCGGCGGTGAGCCTGTCGAACAACCTGAACAGTGTCTCGACCGGGGCCGGGTGGAAGACCTACCTGAAGCTGTCGGACCTGTTGACGGCGCTCAACACCCGTGACGGGGCGAAGATCAACGCGGCGGCCGCCGAGACGCAGACGCTGCTGGCGAATGCGCCGACCGACGAAGTGACGCAGAAGTTTGTGGCACGACCCGACTTCGTGGCCCTGCGGAACGCGCTGGCGAATCACGCCGGAGCGGTCGCCGGGGGAGCCGAGGGGCAGCCCCAGCTGCGGCAAGTGGCGACCGACCTGCTGAACGCGATTGAACGGCACGAAGAAGAGCCGTCGTCGGAAGCGGGGAAGGCAGTCCGAAACGCGTACGCCCGGCTGGCGGCGGTGACCCCTGACGGGGGAGCGCGGATTGTCGACGCGCTGCGGTCGAACTACTTCAACCACAACATCCGGCTGTTTGCTCCCGAGTCGTTCCTGAACCGGTTCATCTCTGAAACGCGGCGGGACAGTTCGGGCATCAACGAGCAGGTCGAAGAGGCGCAGGTGAGCGGTGCCCAGACCACCTACACGACGGTGGGGGTCGACGTGCAGCCGAGCGCGAATTCGGCGTTGATGACGCTGGTGGTGAACGGGAACGTGGCGTCGAACACGCTGGCTTCGACCGACCAGGCGCAGGTCTCGATCTACGGCACGGCGCGGTTCAACGCCCAGAAGTCGCTGTACTTCGATGGTGAGCGGTTTGCGTTCGGGCAGACCATGGTGGGTGCCCAGGCGAACAACCAGATTACGAACATCGACACCAAGTACGACGGCATTCCGATCATCCGGCGGATTGCCCAGAACAAGGCGTGGGAGGTGGCGGGAAGCCGGCAGGCCGAGGGGGAGGCGATGGTGGTCAACCGCATTCGCGGGATGGTCGCGTCGCAGCTCGACGGGCAGATCAACCAGGAGTTTGGCCCGACGGGTGAAGTGCCCACGCGGTTGAACACGCTGATTTCGGCCTTGCGGCGGAAGGATCTGTTCCCAAGCCCGCTGCAGTGGTCTTCGACGAACACCGACGTGCGGATGTCGGGACGGGTGATGGGTGCCGCCGAGCTGGGTGGAACCGAACCCGACCTGACGCAGGTCAACCCGCGGGGTGTGACGCTGATGGTGCACCAGTCGGCGGTGAACAACGGGCTGGACCGGCTGGGCTTTGCCGGGCAGACGTTGAGCGACGACGAGCTGGTGAAGAAGCTGCAGGGTCACCTGAGCGACCTGTTGGGCAAGCCGGTCGACCTGATGTCGGGCAAGCCGAAGAAGGCGAGCGACGAGAACGCGGCGCGAATGCTGGCGTTTGACGGACAAGACCCGGTGCGGGTGGCGTTCATCGACGACACGATTGAGCTGACGATCAGGGCGGGATTGAAGCAGGAGGGGCGGGAAGAGATTCCGCCGCACCTGATTCGGGTCCCGTTGACGGTGAAGGCGGTGAACGAGGGGATCCTGCTGACGCCGGGGAATGTCTCGGTCGAGACGATCGACAAGCAGGACAGCCAGGCGGTGCGGGCGGGAGTGATCAAGAAGAAGATTGAGGAAGCGATTCCCGAGCAGTTGCTGAAGCGATCGATGTCGATGCAGCGCGGGAACCGGATGATGACGCTGGCCGTAACCCGCCTGCGGGCGGTGGACGGGTGGCTGACGGTCTGGGTGGAATAGCACCTCGCTGACAGGTCGTTGAAGACAACCGCCGGGGAGGGCAACCCCCCGGCGGTTTTTTTATTGCGCGGAGGAAGAGCGGCGGGGGCCAAGCCGGCAGGCGCTGGGCCACAGCGCTTACCTGCCCGACGCCCGGGGCACACGGCAAAGGCCACCCACAGGAAACCACAGCGCGGTCGGCACCATCACCTGGGGGACTGGCTCATTGTCACGCGCATGGCGATCGGTTCTAACCAGGCGGATGCCGAGTTGTCCGCAGATAACCTGCAGGAAGAAGTGGCTGTCCCCCTCTGAGACACAGGGCGATCATCGGCGCTCACCAAAAAGGTCTCGCCACAAATGCCACAGGGGCCGCTGGTTTTCTGCCAGCGGCCCCTGTGCCTGGGTCAGACTCTGTTGTGCGATTCGCCGTCAGCCGGCGTCTTTCGCGCTGGTGGGCTTTTCCTCGGCGACCGTCAGGTCGTTCCGCACATCTTTGACGGCGGGGTCGAGCTTGGCCATCCGTTCGAGCAGCTTGCGGGTCTGCGCGTCCTTCACCTCACCCTTGAGAACCAGAGTCTTGCCTTCCGAGATTGCCTGAACGCCCTGGAATTCTTTCCGCTCGGAGAGCTTGTTGACCTGGGCCGACAGACGCACGTGCGAGGCCTGGACGTTCGCGGGCTTGAAGTCAAAGCCGACTTTGAGCGTGGGCTGAATCTGCCGCTGCTGGGCGTTGTTCATCCCGCCGCCGCCCTGGTTCTGGTTGCCCATCCCCTGCTGGCCGTTTCGATTGCGGTTCCCCAACTGGTTGCGGTTCCGCTGGTTGAACTGGTTTTGGCCGAAGCCCATTCCGTTCATCCCGTTCATGCCCTGCATGCCGTTGCGGCCGTTCATCCCCTGCATGCCGTTACGGCCCTGCTGCTGGGCGCCGCCCGATTGCCGCATGCCGACGAAGCCGCTGTTGGTGTTCGTTCCGGGCAGGCGGCTGTTCGAACCCCCGGCGGTGTTGCCGAGGCCTCCCGAATTCAATCCGCCAGCCTGCATCTGCGAGCCCAGCCCGCCGCCTCCGGAGAGTCCGCCCGAACTCATGCCGCCGGCGTTCATGCCCCCGCCGACAGCCGACCCGGTCGAGCCAGTCCGGCCATTCGGGCCGTTGCTGGGACTGTTGTTACCGAACAGGCCCTGAGCGAACGCGATCTCGCCGCACAGGCTCATCCCCAAGAGGACGGCCAGTGGAGCCAACGCCTGTCGCCAACGCAGATTCGTCAGGGCAATTTGCCTCGCTCGAAAATCGGCCCCCCAGCCTGCACCGTAGATTTTAAGTCACGGGGAGACGGTTGAAAAGGCCGCGCCGTGACAAGCGTTCACTCGGCCAGTTCGCCGGCACCCTGTTCGTCGTCATCGAGAGGCTCGACCGACAGGCGGGAATCGGCGAAATCTGCCCCCTGGTCGCGGCGATTACGCCGGCGATCCACCTGTGACAGTCGTGCCGGGCGTGCCTCCTCCCACTGGTCCTCCCCCTCGTCGGCCCAAGTGGTCTCCTCTTCGTAACCCGCCAACTCGACATCCCGCCGAGCGGTGCGACGGGGATCCCGCCGACTGCGGGGAGCGTCCCAGTCTTCGTCCGCGACCTCGGCCTGGGCGTACAGCGTGTCACGACGCTGTGCCGAGGCCACAATCCGTTCCCGTTCGCGGTCATCGAGGGGAGTCGCCGGCCGGCGTCCCTTGGGGGAGTTGATGGCCGAGAAGTCGATCGACTGGAGGCGGCGGGCCAGTTCCTCCTGGGCCGACTGCATGGCCCGGGCTTTGTCGACCGGGGCTTTACTGGCCCGGCTGGCCGCGTCTACGCCAGTGGCTTCGTCGGCGTCATCGAGCCCCGTCGCACCCTCTGCCTTGCGGGCCGCCGAGAGTCCGCCGGTGGCCGCTTCCCCAGGAGCCGCGCGGCCGGGCAGCGTGACGTAGGACATCTCGGAGTGCACGGGCAGCCCCTTGTCGGGGGTGAAGGTGACTCTGAGGCTGCACTGCGCCTTGTGCTTCCCGGGGCGGGTGTAGGCGACGAACAGCGTGTGGACCTGTCCGAGCTTGCCGGGCTGCCCCAGCATTTCCCAGCTATCGGGTTCGTACCGGAACTGGTGGAGCGGCTTGGTCTGCTGTTCTTCGTCGCCATGGTCGTCGAAGACGTAGATTTCGACCAGTCCGCGGGCCTTGGCGGCGATGGGGCTGCGGGCGGTGAAGAGGTAGATCTGGCCGACGAAACCGCGGGTGGTTTTGCCGTCGATGCCCGGCCCTTCGCCCGGCTGCCACATGGTGAGGACCTGCACGACAGGGTTCTTGTCGCTGGCGACGGGGATCTTTTCGCCACCGAAGAGACCGAGCTTGCCCAACTTGAGCGGACCGGTCGAGACGCAGCCCTGGCCGAACGCCAGCAGGGTGACCGCCCAGAGGGCGAGTGTGGCGTGCGGCAGGCCGAGCGGACGGCGAGTGGAGGAGCAGAGCGACATGAGAGGAGTCCGTTCGGCAGGTCAATCGGGCCGGGGCAGGAGCCCGCGGCCGGGGAGGGAATTGACGCGAGACAGCGGCGAGTTACCGCTGGGCCGGAGCCCGGGGCGACTTGCCCCGGGTTGACCGCGAGGCGGACGCGGGGCTTTTGGAGCCCTGGGCCGCGGGAGGGGCCGACTTGCTGGCGACAGTGCCCGAGACGGGAGTCAGGGGGTAGTCGGTGTATTCGTCGGCGGAGGGAGTGGCGACCAGGCGGTCGTCGGACGAGTCGTCGAGAGTGGCGGGGGCGTCGTCGGTGTCGGAGGCGACCGCTCGGCTGGCGGCGACCCGGGAGGCCCGACGCTTCGAGGTGGGTTCAGGCTCGACAGCCGAGAGTCCGTCATCGAGACCCGGGTCGGGGGGGACCATGCGGGGTGAGCCGCTCGATCCACCGCGGGGGGTGTCGTCGTCCGAGCTGCGATCGCGGCGGGGCATGGGGGGGATCGCTTCGAAGGTGGTCGAGCCATTCGTGGTCGAGCCACTGGTGGGCGAGCCGTAGCCGGTCGAGGCGGGAATACCCAGCGGGTCTTCGGCGGGGACACCGAAGAGCGGGCCGTGCATGGCCTCGGCTTCACACTCGATGAAGTTGATCCGTTGCGTCTCGATCTCCTTGATGAGCTCGGCCTCTTCCTCGTTCCGAATGATGCGGGGGGTGAGGAAAATGAGGAGTTCGGTGCGGCGGGTTTCCTTGAAGTCGGCCCGGAACAGCTGACCAATGATGGGAATGTCGCCCAGCAGGGGGACCTTGCGTTCCTCCTTGATGTTCGAGCTGGTGATCATGCCACCGAGGACAATGGTCTGCCCGTTGCGGACGATGACCGACGTCTGGGCGTTG
>CAIUHT010001292.1 GCA_903898975.1 uncultured Planctomycetaceae bacterium | reverse complement strand
CGGAGGGCGGATCGTCCGGGTCGAGCATCGCGAACTTGATGTATTGCGGTGGGCGGAACTTGAGGTGCTGGTTCCTGAGTCAGCCTCACGTGATGACGCCCTCGACGCGATCGTGTCCCCGCTCCAGTCCCAGTTGGACCTGGTCGAGGGACGCTTGCTGGCGGTTCGCCTCAGGCTCCGGGGGGCGACCCGCGCGCACCCCGCCTTGCAGGCCCATCTCGATCAGTTGGTCAACGACTGCCGGGCATTGTTCAGCGAGGTTGGGGGAGATCAGGTCTGGCTCGAACAGGTCCGGGTCGAAACTACCCTCCCCGGTGCCGGGCCGGTGGGAGAAGAGTTCGCCGATGCTGCCGGAGATCTGCTGCGATTTGTGCGGCAGGCTGCGACCGACGACCAGTTGCTCGACGACCTGCGGGGGGAACTCAAGGGACTGCAGAACAAGTTGCGGTCAGACCTCCGCGACGGACCCGAGCCCCTCGATTTTGACCAGCGGGAGACACTGGCCGGGCTTTTGCCCGACGTCGAGGAACTGTTGCGGCAGAAGCTGGCCACCACCCGCCGGCAGGGAGGCTGAACCGTGCGCCTGTTGGAACTCGAGTTTCTGAAATATGGCTGTTTCACCAACCGTCGGCTGGAGTTTCCCGCTGGGGCCCGCCTGGTGGTGGTGTCGGGACCCAACGAGGCGGGCAAGTCGACCTCGCTGCAGGGGCTCACCGACTTTCTGTACGGCATTGAGGCCCGCACGACGCAGAACTTTCTGCACGAGAACCCGCAACTCCGCATTGCAGGCCGGCTGGTCGATTCCCGGGGAACGACCGCAGACTGGATCCGTCGGAAGGGAAACCGGCAGACACTGCAGACTGGCGACGGGCGTGAAGTCTCGGCCGACGTGCAGGCCCGGGTGCTGCATGGGGTGACCCGCGACCAGTTCGGGCGCCTGTTTCGGATGGACCATGCCGGGCTGGTGGAGGGGGGGCAGGCCCTGCAGGCGGGGCAGGGCGAAATCGCCACCAGCCTGTTTCATGCCGGGGCTGGCATTCCCGGTATTCAACAGCTTCTCACGAGCCTCGAGGAGGAAGCCGAGGCGATCTACAAGCCCAGGGGCTCGACGGCCCCGTTGAACCAGGCGTTCGCGCGGCTGGACGAGTTGCGCACCGAGATTCGCCGGGAGGAGTTTTCCGCCAGCGATTGCAAACGCCTCACCGAAGAGGTCGGCGCCCTGTGGACACGGGTCGAGACTCTGCGCGGGCAATTGCAGGAATTGACCGTGTCGCAAGGGCAGCTGGAGCGGCTGGCCAACGCCCGGGAACTGGCCTTGCAGCGGATGGAACTGAAGCAGCAGCTGGAGGCTCTTCCCGAGGGGGCCGACGTCCCTGCCGAGGTGGTCGAGGAATGTTTGAAGCTCGACGCCCGGGCCCGGGAAGAGAAACTGGCTGCCGACCACGTGCGGGCCGAGTTGGACAACCTGCGGCGACAGCTCGACAGCCTGGCGGCTCCGCTCGCCTGGGCCGATCAGCGTCCCGTGGTCGAGTCGCTGCTGCGGGAACTGGGAACCTACCGCAACGCCCGCCGCGACCTGGTGAAGTTGCGGAACGAGACCGAGTCGCTGCGGGCCGCCGCCACGGGGAGCCTGCACCGCGTCGCCCCCACGCTCGCGCTCGAAGCGGTCCCCGACCAGCTCCCCAGCGCACAGCTCAAGCGGGAACGCCAGCGGCTTTCGAAGCAGTTCATCGAGCTGAAATCACGCCTCGAGCAGGGCTTTCGCGATCGTCAACAGGGGCTCGATCAAGCCGCCACCGATGTCGAAGCTCCCCTGCCGCCCGATCCTGCCACGCTGAAAAAGCTGCTCAGCAACGCCCTGTACCACGGGCATCCCGTCGAGCGGTTGGAAGAAGCCCGCAAGCGCCTGCGGGAAGCCGAGCTCCGCCTGGCCCCGGAACTCGCGAGGTTGCGTCCCTGGCACGGCGATCCCGTGCAGCTGGCCTCGCTGGCGGTCCCCCGGACCGAGACGATTGACCGGTTCCTCGCCGAGCAACGCGATCTGGAACGTCGCCTCGCCGACCTCGACAAAGAGGTCCGCGACCTCGAAGCCGAGGCCGAGTCGGCCCGGCAGGAGGCCGAGGGGCTGGCGGCCTCGGGCACTGTCCCCACCGAGGCCGAGGTTTGGCAGGCCCGCGCCCGGCGCGATCGGGGCTGGAACCTGGTGCGCGTCGAGTGGCAGCCCCAGCCGGGCGAGCGGAACTCCCCCGCGGAACTTTCCGAGTTCTGTCAGTCGGGCTCGCTCGCCGAGGCTTACGAACAGGCAGTTCAGCACGCCGATGAACTCGCCGACCGGCTGCGCCGCGAGGCGGACCGGGTGATTGTGCAGGGTCGGCTGCAGGCCAAGCGCGAGAGCCTGGCCCGCCGGTTGACGCACCTCTCCGAGCAGCGGCTCGCACTGCAGTCGCAGTCAGCCGACTGGCAGACCCGCTGGCATGCCGAGTGGGCTTCGTGCGGATTTACTCCCAGCTCGCCCGCCGAGATGCGGGGCTGGCTCGTTCATCGCGAGGCGGTAGTCAATCGACTGCTGGAACGGCAGCAGTTTGCCACCGAACTGCAGCAGCGCGAGCAGCAGGTCGCCGAGCAGGCCGCCGGTGTGGTCGCGGAACTCAATCAACTGGGCCCGCTGCCCGCTGCCTTGGCCAGCGGCGAGGCGGTCTGGCTGCACGCCCAGCAGCAGGCCGAAGAACTGACCCAGCAACGCCAGCAGCACGAGCAGCAGGCGGCCGCCCGACAGCAGCGGCGTCTCCGGCTGGGGCAGTTGGATGAGCAATTGGCCGCGGCGAATCGCGAACTCGAGGTCTGGTCGCAGGCCTGGAACAAAGCCTTCCCCGAGTTCCCCCTCGAGGTCGCCGACTCACCCGCTCAACTCGTTCGCCTGGCCGAGACGGTCGATGCCGCCCGCGAATGGGCCGAGGTCCTGGAACAGGTCGCCGAACAGGCCCGCCAGGTCTCCGCCGGTCAGCAGCGACTGGCCCAAATGCAGGAGTCGCTCGACAGTTTCGAAGCCCGGCTCGCTCCCGTGTGCGATCACGTCGGGCGCGACTTCACCGCTGTCAGTCCCGATGTCATCGTCGAAGAACTGGATCGCGAATTGAAAGCCGATCAGGCCAATACGACCCAGCGGGAAGCGTGGCTGCGGCAGCGGGAGACTGCCGCAAGTGAACTGCGGCGGATCGAACAGGAATCTCACGAAACCACCACCCAATTCCAGCAGTTGCTGGCGGAGTCGGGGGCCGAAACGCTCTCTGCCCTGAGGGAACTGCATCATCGGGCCCGCGAACGCAGGGAACTGCTCGCCCGGCTGTCAGACAAGCAGCGCGAACTGCAGAACCAGGCCAAGGGGGGCGACCTGGAAGCGTTCCTGGAACAAGTTCTCGCCCGTGACCCGGCGGAACTCGAACGTGAGCTGCAACGGGTCAAAGATCAGCGGAGCGATCTCGAGTCGAATCGCGACTTGGCCCTGCAGGAGCACGGGGCCCGGGAGCAGGTACTGCAGACTCGTCAGCGTTCCGAGCAGGTGGCCCAGCGGGCTCAGGATGCGCAGGCCGAACTCGCCGAGATCCGCAGCCTCGCTCTCGAATACGCCCGCCGCAAGCTGGCCTTCACACTCCTGCACCGACATCTCGAACAGTTCCGTGCCCGGGCGCAAGACCCGCTGCTGGCCGAGGCGAGCCGCCTCTTCGCCCGCCTGACCCTGAACGCCTTCACCTCGGTTCGCCCTGAATTCAACGATCAGGACCAACCTGTCCTGGTCGGTATTCGCTCCGGGGACTCGGGCCGGGTGGTCCCGGTCGAGGGGATGAGCGATGGGACGCGGGACCAGTTGTTCCTCTCGCTCCGGCTGGCCAGCCTTCGCCAGCAGTTCCAGCAGGGGATCCGCCTCCCGGTCGTGATGGATGACATCCTCATCAATTTCGACGATGACCGCTCCCGCGCCACGCTCGAGGTGCTCGCTGAACTGGGGGGCGAGACGCAGGTGCTGTTCTTCACCCACCACGCCCGGCTGGTCGAACTGGCCCGCTCGGTGGTCCCCGCCGGGGAACTGCACGTGATCGAACTGGAACGCTTCGCGGGGTAGAGGCTACACCCCGGGCGGGGCAGGGGGGGCGGGCGGCCAGTGGGGGAGGGCCTCGAGCAACGCACTGTTGTCTTGCTCTCCCCAGCCCAGCGACTCGGCCAGTTCCAGCAACTCGGCGTGCCGGCGGGTCAGGGGGAGTGGAGTCCCGTCACCCGCCGCCTCCAGCATCAGCCGCACATCTTTCAGGTGCTGCGACAACCGCGCCTGCGGGGTGTAATCGCGGGCCAGCATCTTCGGGCCCTTGCCGTCCATAATCCGCGAGGCCGCCGCACTGTGCCTGAGAATGTGCAGCGTCTGGGCAGGGTCGAGCCCCAGCGACTGGGCGAAATGCAGCCCCTCGGCCAAGGCGGCGCGATTCAGCCCCAGCACCAGGTTGGAGACCAGTTTCAGCCGCGACGCGCTCCCCGGGCCCCCCGTGTGGAAGACTTCCTGGGCCAGCGAAGCAAAGAGTGGCTGCAACCAGGCGAACCGCGCGGGATCGGTCCCCACAAAGAAAACGGCCTTCCGCTCGGCCAGTTGCTGACTGCTCCCGGACAGGGGGGCCTCCACATACGCGACCCCCTGAGGCTCGAGGCGGGCCTGCTGGGCCACCGCGGCGGCCGGGTCGCCCGTGGACGTGTCGATGACCCAGTGTCCCGCAGGGGGAATCCCCTCCCGCAAAACCTCGTTCACCACGTCATCGGTCGGCAGGCTGAGCAGGGTCACCCGGCAAGCGGCGAACACCGCGCGGCTGTCGGCAGCGGTGGTCCCTCCCAGGTCGCGCAGCCGGGCACACGCCTCGGGCCGCACATCGAACCCCAACACCTGCCAGCCCCCCCGCAGCAGATTCCCCGCCAGTGCCTGGCCGACCAGTCCCAGTCCCACCAGGCCCAGGGGACCAGCGTCAGGCCGCAGCGGCAACGGCGGGTGTTCGGTCACCGGCGGGACTCCCCAAGGGACGAAAGGAGGTGGACGCAAGGAAGCCTCGAAACTGGCCGGGATTCCCTGATGGCGGTCTCAAGCCAGCTTGGTTGGGGGAGTCACTGTTGTGCAGCCTGTCGCGAGCGGAACGACGTCAACAGGGCAGGCGACGGGGGCGACAGGGATGACGGGTTGCCGGTGGGGCGGTGAACCAACACCGACTGGCCAATCGAGGAGGTGACTCCTTCACCACGTCGCCGGGTCGTTCACGCGGAATCGATTCAGCAACCTGGGGGTTTGACTGAAGGCCCCACTGGGCCAGCGATCGGGCCACGCATTGCATCCGCGGGCAGTCCTGCAACTGCCCCGAGCTCTGCGCCTCAATGCGAGTGCTGGCACTCGCCTGGCACCCGGTGGGCCAAACACGATCGATTCCGACTACGTCGTGCGATAACCCGGTCGGGGGCTGGTGCTGTCGGTCGTGGCGGGATTGGTGCCCGTTCGCTCCGATGGTCCGCTGGCCTCGCTTCCGATGGATCCTCCCACGGTCCCGGCACTCTCCCGCGTCCCGGTAATGTGCTGCTCGACAAACCGGATCGCCTCCTGCACCTGGTCGGCCTGGATCAGGATCAGGTCGCCCGATTTCAGCAGTCGCAGACCGGCTTCGATCGCCCGGAACTCGCCCCGGGTCTCGAACACCTCGGCGGCCCGCGTCGCCCGCGCTAAGCCCCGCCGCATCAGCGACACCACCTCGCCATCCGCCCGCCCGCGGGTGCACTGATCTTCGTAGATGATCACGTGATCGAACGCGTTCCCCAGCAACTCGGCCTGACGCTCGATGTCGATGTCGCGGCGGTCCCCCGCAGCGGTGTAGACCACCAGCCGGCGCTCGTGCGGAATCCGGCTGATCGCATCGACCAGCGCGTGCAGGGCATCGACGTTGTGACCATAGTCGATGATCAGCGTCGCCCCCTGGTGTTTCAGGATATTGAATCGGGCCGGGGCCCGGCGGGTGTCGTTCACAAACGTCGTCAGCGCCTGGCAGATCGCCTCGCGGGGAACCTGGCAGGCCCACGCGGCACCGACCGCCGCCAGCACGTTGTCGACCTGGAAGCCAATTCGGCCCCCCTGCGTGATCGGCACGGCGGCGAGGGGCAGCAGCGTTGTCTGCTCGGCTCCCGTCGCCAGGCAGATGTGGCCCGCCTGCACAAACACCGCCCGCCCGCCCCGCCCCCGGTGGGCCGTCAGCAGCGGATGCGACGCTTCCCGCGCAAAGAACATCACCCCCCCGGGGCAGTAGGGAGCCATTGCCACGGTCATTGGGTCGGCGGCATTCAGCACGGCGAACCCGGTCGGGGCGACGTTCTCGACAATCGCCCGTTTGACCGCGGCCAACTGCTCCGCTGTCTCGATCCCACCCATTCCGAGGTGGTCGCCCTCGCCAATGTTGGTCACCACCGCGGCGTCGCACCGGTCGAAGCCCAGTCCTTCCCGCAGAATTCCCCCGCGGGCGGTCTCGAGCACCGCCGCATCCACCTGCGGATTCAGCAGCACGCTGCGGGCGCTCTTCGGGCCACTGCAGTCGCCGGTGTCGATCAGGCGATCGTTCAGAAAGATCCCGTCGGTGCAGGTCATCCCGGTCCGCAGCCCCTGGGCGCGGAACATCTGGGCGATCAGTCGAATCGTCGTCGTCTTGCCGTTCGTCCCCGTGACGGCGACCAGCGGAATCCGTCCATTGTCGTTCTCGGGGAACATCGTCCCCACAATCGCCTCGCCCACCGGGCGGGGCTGACCGGCCGATGGTTCGAGGTGCATCCGCAGCCCGGGGGCGGCGTTGACCTCGACAATGACCCCACCCTGTTCCTCCAGCGGGCGCGAGACGTCGAGGCAGACCGCGTCGATCCCCGCGATGTCGAGCCCCACAATCCGTGCGGCGTCCACCGCCCGTGCCGCCAGGTCGGGATGCACCTGGTCGGTCACATCGGTCGCCGAGCCGCCCGTGCTCAGGTTCGCATTCCGCCGCAGCACCACCGTCTGGCCCTGCGTCGGCACCGACTGCGCCGTCAGCCCCTGCTCGGCGAGCACCGCCAGTCCAATCGCATCAAGCCGCAGCTTGCTGAGCGCGGTAGCGTGATCT
>CAIUHT010001291.1 GCA_903898975.1 uncultured Planctomycetaceae bacterium | reverse complement strand
GCACACTGTTTCCTCAGTTCCGCGTCTCTGTACTGGACCTCCCGCGGATGGAGGATAAAACTCTAAGGGGCTCTGAGGACTTTCTGGCATCTGCGCGACTTCTTCGATGTGGCCTCCAACCGGACCTTGCGTTACAATTACCCACAATCTTCACCGGACTCAAAGATCGGCTTCTTGAAGCCAGCGATGGCCACGACGCCGACGAATCACCACTTCCCGCAATCCTCAGTTACGCCAGTTCCCGAATCAACCGCATCGAACTCGAACAAATCATCGAACAGACATTCAAGGACAACCCCATGCTCAAAGCTCAGATGATGAAATCAGCAGCCGAAGAGTGGTATGAAGAAGGTCTGGTGAAGGGGCGTGAGGAAGGGCGTGAGGAAGGCATGCTGATCGGCCAGATTCGCACGCTGCAGCAGGTATTCAATCTGGCAGTGACTCCTGAAATGGAATTAAAAAACCTTGCACTCGAGCAGCTGCAAACTCGCCTCAATCAGGTCCAGACAGCGCGTCGCCGTAAACCAAACAGTTAAGGCAAAGTAGTACGGACGTTCTCGTTCGACCTCCCCGCCCCCGTCCTCCCTGACGCCCCATTGAGCGGTTCAGCGATAGCTTTCTGCGCCGCTGCCCCAGAGCGAAGTTCGCTGCGTACTGCCGCATCGCTGGCAGGGTTTGTGTTTGTTGGTGTTCCGGTGCACGGCATGAAGTCGTTCGAATGTCACGTGCTTTCCGCAGACCAGCGTCAGGTGTTGGGTGTTTGGGGGGGGCCGTGGTCTGTGGGACTTACCGGACGGCTTACGCCCAATGCCACCTCGTTTTCATCATGATTCCGGTATCTGTCGTTTGTTTTGCGCTGAGCCTTCTGAGCTGTCAGTGAGCACCAATGCATTGCCTGGAAGACGATCAACGATGCGTTCTGCCTGAGTTGCTTCGCTGGCGTTGTTTGGGCCATGCATTGCACCGATTTCGGGTGTCAGGAAATCGTTTTCGGAACACTCACCTGCTGCTTCGTGTTGGCCGCGCACCTTTTCACCGAGTTTGGCAGGAGAAAAACACTATTTCCACCCGTGGCGCAAATGCTGTGCCGGGGCGCCTGAGAAAACCGGATCAGAACGAAAAAAATTAAGTGGGTGGCATCGGGCTTGCGCTGGACAGATTTGATTGCCAAGCGGTGCAGGTAGCAGTTCCGGTGCGGCGGGTGGAACAGAAGAGTGACCAGTGTGTGACGGGGAGTGGAATATTTGCCGCTGCGTGTCGGCATTCGGCTATAACCGCCGGTTTCCGGCAATCTGGTTTCCCTGGGTTTTGGAGGTCGGTTTAGAAAGGGGATTTCGCCGGGGGAGTGGCATGTTCGCTTTCGAATATGCTTCGAGGGAGCTTTGACTGAAAGACGTTTTCCTCGGACGACAGGAGTTGCCGTGTCCGTACAGCCACCTCGCTCTCAGGCTTCACCGCGTGAATTGTCTGTCGATCGTCAGCTGCGTCCTGCCGGACGTGAGCGGGCCGTGACGGGCGCAGCGATTGGCCTCGCAACCACGATCGTGTTCTATTTGCTGGGGCCACTGGTTGCAGCCTGTTTTTCAGGTGGCCCAGTATTTTTTCAGCGCTATTTTTGTGGACATCCGCTCGAATACATTACTTCGGCGATCTTCTTTGTGGGGATGGCGATCCTCGGGCTGAAACTGCGGCGATTGCCACGCGAGCGTCGGGCTTTGTCGGTGATTCAGGGTGCCGCTGAGCAGCGCGGCCTGCCGCTG
>CAIUHT010001290.1 GCA_903898975.1 uncultured Planctomycetaceae bacterium | reverse complement strand
GTTTGCTGGCGAGCTCCCCTCGGGCTCGGACTCCGAGACCTGACCGTGCCAGAGTTCCCTGTGAACGCTGTCAGCGCATTCCCGGCTTACCACTCGCACGCAAACATCGCGCACTGCGTCGCTGGTCGTGCCCGACAGCGGTTTACTCGGAAAATGGGTGGCCAACGCCGCAGCATTGGCCGCTCGACGCTCATTTGCCACGCTCTTTCGACCGGCTGAAACGCCTCGCCCCGAACACGAACCCACGGTCCACTTCGCCCGCGTTGAGTCCACCGGTCCCCATCACGCACGCCTCACCTCGAACTTCCTCGTCGCCACTTGCTGGTCGCCGCGGGAAGTGGCGTGGCTCTTGTTCGCGTTCCCGCTCTCAACACCCAACTTGTCCCCTTTTCAGACTCTGCAGGAATTGACGTCGCAATGTTGCACCTGGTGATCATGGCGGGAGGAAGCGGCACCCGGTTCTGGCCCGAGAGTCGCCGGTCTCGTCCCAAGCAGTTTCTGACCCTCACCGGCGAGCAATCGCTGCTGCAGGAGGCCGCCCGCCGGTGTCGTCCCCTCGTCCCCGCCGACCGCACCTGGGTGGTGACGGGAGCCGGGCACGCCCAGGAAACCCGTGCCCAGTTGCCCGAGGTAAACCCCGACCACATCCTGCTGGAACCGTGTGCCCGCAATACGGCCCCGTGCCTGGCGCTGGCCGCGGTCGCCATCGCCCGGCAAGATCCCGACGCGGTGCTGCTGGTGACCCCCGCCGATCACCTCATCCGCCCCGAAGAAGAGTTCCGTGCGACAGTGTCGCGAGCGGTCGCCACGCTCACCGCCCATCCCGATTCGAGCGTGCTGATTGGAATCCCGCCCACGCATCCCGCGACGGGGTATGGATACATCGAACGCGCCGCGCCCGAGGGGGCCGGGTTCGCGGTCGAACGCTTCCGCGAGAAACCATCGCGGGCGGTCGCCGAAGAATTCCTGGCGACCGGGCGTTTCTTCTGGAACTCGGGGATGTTTGTCTGGCGGGTGCGGCGGTTGCTGGAATTGTTCGCGCAGTTTCAGCCAGCGATCAAGGCGGGTATTGATCGCCTCTCCCCCGCATGGGCCACCCCCGGCTGGTCCGACAAGCTGGCGGAAGAGTTTCCCCGCATGCCCTCGATCTCGGTCGATTACGCCCTCGTCGAGCCCCAGGCACAGGCGGGGCGGGCGGCGGGAGGTTTGTTCGTGGTCCCCGCCAGCTTCCAGTGGGACGATGTCGGGAGCTGGCAGTCGCTGCCTGCGGTGCTGGGTCGCGATGAGGCTGGGAACACGGTGACCGGCCCACACTGTGGGCTCGACACCCAGGGGTGCGTCGTCCGCACCACCGCCGATCACCTGGTGGCCACCATTGGCCTGCGCGACTGCGTGGTGGTGCACACACCCGACGCGACCCTCGTCGCCCCCCGCGACGATGAAGACGCCCTGCGCAAACTGGTCGCCCGACTGAATGAATTGGGGCTGGGAGGGTGGCTGTGAGCGGCACCGGGGCGTCGGATCTCACTGCACAGGGTGTCCCCACGCCGCAAGAGAACTCCGCCTCGTCGGGTGATACCGCCTCGTCGGTTGACACCACCTCGTCGGGTGACACCACCCCGACGAGTGACGCCGTCCCTTCGCGTGACGCTGCCCCACTCGGTGAGGTTGCCTCACCTGGAGAGGCCAAGGCGGTGGTTGATGCCGCCCCACCCGCATACCTTGCGGCGGCCCCTCCGCCCCGGGTCTTTGATTGGGGAGCCACGCTCCCCCTGCGCGGCCGCCTGCTCGGAATTGACTATGGCCACCGCAGGCTGGGAGTCGCGGTCTCGAATCTCGACCAGACCCTCGCTTCGCCCGTCAGCAATCGCGAGCGGACCGACATCGCGCAGGATGCCCGCTTCTTCCGCCGGCAGGTCACCGAGTATGGGGCGGTCGGAATTGTGGTTGGTCTGCCGGTGCACCTCTCGGGGGACGAGGGGCAGAAAGCGCGGGAAGCCCGCCAGTTTGGTGCCTGGCTGGCCCAGGTCTGCCAGCTCCCGGTCCGCTTCCATGACGAACGCTTCTCGACCCGCTTCGCCGACGAACAACTGCGCGAAGCGGGGTTGAAGGCCAGCCAGCGGCAAGGTCGCCGCGACATGCTGGCGGCCCAGTACCTGCTGCAGGCCTACCTCGAGTCGCGCGGAGGTGCCGGGGAGGCCCCCCCGGCGCTCGTCCCCTGACACGCGACCGTCGCCGACGGCAAGCGGTCCCGCACCCCCGACTCCCGCCATGGCACCCCATGGCCTGCAGTTCGCCGCGCCCCGTTCGAAACGAAGGCTCACGACTCGGTGGCCCGATGAGCCAACGAATCAGTGAGCCAAATGACAGCGACACAGCCGGCGCGTGAGACAGTCACTCCGAACTGAGTCGGTGTCTGCACAGCGGCAACCCGCAGCGGGTTCGTTCGCTCGCCTCAGCGAGAGAGCACCCGCGGATGTCCGTACAATGTTCGTGGCACCCGCTGCCTCAGTGGACTCAGCTGATGATTGGACTCAGCTGATGATTGGACTCAGCTGATGATTGGACTCAACTGATGAGTGAGCCCGGCTGCTGAGTCCGCGCGGCTGCTGCTTGCGGCCGGCTTACGCGAACCACGGCTCTCCGGGTTTCGCGTACCTTCGGGCGACCGCCTCGTTCAGTTCCGCCCCCAGTCCCGGAGCGTTGGTCATGGGAATCCGCCCCCGCTGAATGAGGGGGCCCGAGCAGTCGCTGCGGACCAGCAGGTCGTTCCAGAAGGGAACATCAGAGCCGTGGAATTCAAGAGCCACGAAGTTCGGCAACGTCGCGCACACATGCGCACTGGCCAGTGTCCCCAGCGGTGACGAGATGTTGTGCGGGGCGTAGCGAATTCCCTGCATCTCGGCCAACTCCCCAATCCTCTTCCCTTCGAGCAGGCCGCCGCACTTCTGCAGGTCGGGCGCGACCAGGTCGCAACCGCGATTCACGATCAGGTCCCAGAACCCGTGCCGGCGGTTGAGATTCTCGCCCGTCAGAATCGGCACGATCCCCAGCCCGCGGATTTCGGCGACATCACGGTAGTTCTCGGGTGGGCACGGATCTTCGAGCCACAGCAGGTTGTAGGGGGCCAGTGAGCGCGCGATGCGGATCGCCTCGGTCGGGGCGAACCGCCAGTGGCAGTCGACGGCGAGATCGACGGCATCCCCCGCCCCGGCGCGGGCTGCGGCGACACAGGCGGTCATCTTGTCCATCTCGGCCCGCGTGAGGGGGCGGTTCAACTCTTCCCCGGTCAGCACGACAATCGAATCGATGTCAAACTTCATCGCGTCGAACCCGGCGGCGACCATCTGCCGGGCGCGCTCAAAGTACATCTCGGGCTCATACCGTTCTTCGCCCCGAGGCTGCCCCCCCAGCGCATCACGCAGCCACTGCGGTTCGCGCTCGGTCAGCATCGGGCCCCAGCTTTCGATGTTGTCGCCGGCGTGGCAATCGACATAGATCCGCACCTCATCGCGCACCTTGCCCCCCAGGAACTGCCAAAGCGGAACCCCCGCCGATTTGCCGACCAGGTCCCACAGTGCCGCTTCAACCCCACTGATGGCGTTATACAGGTACCCCGCGACAGCCCCGGCGCCCGACCCCTTCCGCCACAGCATGCGGGCCAGGCGATCGACCTCGCGGGGGTCGCGGCCAATCAGCAGCGGGAACATTTCCCGCAGCGCCTGCGTTAGTCCCGGGGCGAAGAAGCACTCCCCAGTCCCGTACTGCCCGTTGTCGGCATGCACGCGGACGTAGGTGTAATCGTAATTCGCTTCGACAACAGCCGTGCTGACGTGAGTGATTTTCATGAAGCGGCGGAGGCGTGGTGTGCCAGGCGAGGAGTTTAAGTTGGGGGATGAAGTATGCAGCCAGGGCGGCTCGGTGTGGACC
>CAIUHT010001289.1 GCA_903898975.1 uncultured Planctomycetaceae bacterium | reverse complement strand
CCCGGGACCGCCGCGATCGCCGCGGTTGACCGGACCGATCGCCAGCGACTACGGTCGCGCTGCCTCTGTTCGCTCCCGGCGGGCGCCCCATTGTGTTCACGTTCCGCGTTCCCACTCCTGGCCCGAGTCCAACCTCGATGGATCCCCGGTTTCACGCTGCCCAGCAGGCGATACGCGACGATCAGCCCGAGCGGTTGGAGGCGTTGTTGCGAGCCCAGCCCGAACTTCGGCACGTTGCCTCGGAAGATCCGCGTGACCATCCGAACCTGCTGAACTGCCTGGTGCTGGAGCTGCCTCCCCGACGCGATCTGCGTACCCTGATGGCTCTCTTCCGCGAGGGAGGGGCCGATTTGGGGAGTGCGCTGGTCGCTGCGGCGAGCGTGGATAACCGTCCTGCCGTGCGGGCCCTGCTGGACTGGGGCACCCCTCTCAACCCGTCCACAGGCTGGTCGGCGCTGGACGAGGCGTTGTATTGGGTGCACACCGGGTTGGTCGCCGAGTTGCGCGAGCGGGGGGCGGTGGTCCGGAGCTTGCGGGGCTGGGCGGCGGTGGGCGATGTGGCGGGGGTGCGGGGCTGCTTTGATGGCGAGGGCCGGCTGACCGCGGAGGCGGGCGAGCTGGCCTGGCCGTTTGGTGGGCGCATGCCCGTGAGTGATTTGCGTGACCGCGACGCCCTGCTGAGCAACGCCCTGACCTATGCCTGCCAATGGGGCCAGCCGGAGACCGCACGGGAGCTGGTGGCGCGGGGCGCGCCGCTCAACGCTCTCGCGGCGGGGTTTGATTTCAACGGGACCCCGCTGCACTATGCGGCGTTGCACAACCATCGGGCGCTGTGCGACTGGTTGCTGGCGTGTGGAGCCGACCCAACCCTCCGCGACGGCAAAGTGCACACGTTCCCCGACAACTGGGCCGCGCACGGTGGCCACCGTGAATTGAGCCAGCACCTCGCCCGCATCCGCGAGAGCCACGGGGGCTGAACGGGGACGGGGAGAGCCGAGGAGCGACGGCGGGCTGGCGTATGCCGCCCGACCCGGCCCGCGCGTGCTCGCGTGCGGCAAGAGTTTTTTGCGCGCGGCCCGTCGCCGGGGCGAAGAGGGGCCTCGCTGGAGCGCGCCGACCGCGCGGGCGGCCCGACGGCCCCCCCCGGCTCCCCCCCTCCCCCCCCAACTCCCGGGCGGTCGCCGTCTGGTTCTGTCGGCGATGCGGGGGGCGATTGGGGGTGAGCGGGACATCAGGCCGCCGGACCGGCCCAGGTGCGGGAAACGGCGGGAAAATGAGGGTCGGGGCGTGCCGGGGGACCGGCATCCGAAAAAACTTCCAAAATTTTTGTCAGGTTTTCGAAGTGGTCCGCGATAGAGAGGTATACGGCACTCAACAGTGACCCCCAGTCACCGGGGAGTGTCTGCAATCGGTTTCGCGGTTGGACGCCCTGGCGTCGGCTATTACCCGGTAAACCCCGGCTGGGTTCCACTTGCAGGGCCCAGCCGGGGAAAGCGGTTTGCGATCAGCGTGTTTCCAAAAGTTTGGGCGGTTTTGCGGGACAGTTGAAGTCGGCAGAGGTGACGCTGTGGTGGTTGCGAGACATGGGTGACTGGTTTGAGAAATTCAGCGACATGATTCGTGTGTACAGGCCTTGATTGGGAAAGGTTGAGCGGTTTGTTTTCGGGGATGGGGTTTGAGGAAGTTGTGTGGGGGTGAAGGGTTGCCGGTAGCGGTTTCGGGCGAAAAGTTTTGAGCGGTTGGGTGGCAGAGGTGAGTGGTGGTTTGCAGGCAGAGGCTTGGGCGGACAGTTTGGACCGACAGAGGTGTTTCGAAATGGTGCAAAGGGTTCCCCAGACTTGTGCGCGCCGGCTGGGGGGCGGTGATCCCTGGCAGCCTTCGGGCTGCCAGGGGATACCACCCTGCGTGATGGGGTTTGAGTTGTCGGCTTGCGCTGGGTGATCGGTTGTGCGGGGGGGCGACCTGGTCGCGGGAAATGATCTCGGTGGCGACGCGGGTGAGGGGCAGCCAGGCGAACGTGTGGCGTGAGCCACATGGTGGAAGCGTTGGCAGCACACCCGCGGGTCGAATTCAATGCGGGGCTGCGATCGCGGCGAAGCAAAATCGAGGCGCCATGTGGCGCGCAGGTCGCATGTGGACGTCGTTCGCGTCGGGCACGGTTGCACCGGCCAGCTGACGCTGGGCCGTTCGCCTGACTGTTTGGTGGCCGGCCGCTGCGCGGACCTGTCGGAGGGGGTGGGGGAACAACAAGGTGCCGTCCTGGTGGATGGCAGGTGACCGCCATGAACCATACGTTCCCGAACTTCGGTGGGCGGCCTCAACGTGGAGTACGGCGCTTCCGCCGTCTTCCCATGCGGTCAGAGCCAGCGGTCGATCGGAACGGCGACGCTCCCGCACGGTAGCGACGTCCACGAGAGGTTGGCGTCGTCTCCTTCGATCGAGATCAGGAAAGACGCGCGATGCGTAATTTGTAAGCCGTTTAAGTGCGGGAGCCCGCCCCTGTGGATCGTTCGCGGGGATGACACCGCATGGGAAGACGGCGGAAGCGCCGTACTCCAAGTTGGGTCGTTCGCGTGCGGGGGAGGCCCGGGTGAGGGGCCAGCCAGGCGAAGGTGTGGCGTGAGCCACATGGTGGAAGCGTTGGCAGCACACCCGCGGGTCGAACTTGACGCGGGCCGTCGGTCGCGGCGTAGCAAAACCGAGGCACCACGTGGCGTGCAGGTCGCATGGGGATGTCGTTCGCGTCGGGCACGGTTTCACCGGCCAGCTGACGCTGGGCCGTTCGCCTG
>CAIUHT010001288.1 GCA_903898975.1 uncultured Planctomycetaceae bacterium | reverse complement strand
AGCTGGAATCGGGCGACCAGTCGAGGTGGGCGATGTAATGCCCGCGCGGGTCGCCCGGCAAATCGAGCCACCGCACGTCCCCCCCTTCCACCGAGACAATGCCGACGCGGGTCGCCGAGTTCTGTTCGCCCACCTTGGGGTATGGAATCAACTGTGTCTTGGGATAGTTCCCCCCGAGGTTGTCGACCAGGGTCATCGACCGCACACCCGAGGTGTCGAACTGCCGGAACGCCACGTAGCGTCCATCTCCCGACAGTCGATACCCCTCGCGAATCTCAAGTTCCTCCTCGTTGACCCAGTCCCCCGTGCCATTGATGAGGTGGTCGGCGGTGTCATGGGTCAGCGGGACAGCCTCGCCACCGGGCAGCTTCTGCGTGAACAGGTTCTGGTTGTGCACCCAGACCGCGCGGGTGCCGGTCGGATCGAGCCGGGCATACAGGGCCGAGGAGGGGGGCTGCGACGGACCAAGCCGGGTCAGTTTTTCCCCCGGGATGTCGTAGACCCAGTACTCGCCCCGGGCGTTGGTGCGCCACACGCGGCGACTGTTCGTGAAGATCAGCAGCGTCCGCTCGTCGTCGGAAAGGCGAAAGCCATGCACCGACAGGGGCTGGCCCCCCGGCGTGGGAATCAGCTTCGCGGCGGGAATCAACACCTCGGCGGTGTCTGTCGCGAGATCGACCTTGACCAGGTCGCTCCCGGGACCGGGGTCGGCGGAACGCCAGCGGAAGGCGCTCGCCGACTGCCGGCTGAAGATCAGCTCATCGACTCCCGCGGCCTGAAACTCTCCGCCGCGGTACAGGCGATCGATGGTCAGCAGGCCGGGGTCGGCGGCTGCGGCCTGGGCGGGCTGGGGCTCTTTCGCCTGGGCCGACCGCTCCTGGGCTGCCTTCAGGATGACCGCCTGCGCCTGCTGCAGCCGCTCGGGCCACGCAAACTTCGGCGCCTGCTCGGGTCGATATCCTGCCAGGTGACCAGCCAGGCGACTGCGGGGCGGGGTGTAGCGGAAGCGGGTCTCGCCAAACACCTCCCGGCACAACCCTGCGAGGGCGGGATCGTACTGCAACAGTTCGGCCCGCGTATTGACGTGATTGTGGTCGTGGTCGTTTTCGCGATTGTTGTCGAACCAGCTTTGGGCTCCCTCGGCGAAGTACTCGTGATGATTGACCGAGGCGTACGCCCCTTTCCACAGCCCGGCCTTGAGGGCCCGCTGCCACGCCAGCTTGACCCGCTCATCGAACGTGGGGTCCAGCCGGGGCATACCCAGCAGGTGGATGTTGTGGGCGAACTCGTGAATCAGGATGCACTCGCGGGAGTACGGGTCCCCCTCGTAACCCAGCAGGTTCTCTTCGCCGCATGAGCAGAGCGGGTCATCGGAATTCCCTCCGGTCCCCCGGGCACGGGCATCCCAGTAGTCTTTGGCCGAGAGCGATTCGAACCCCCGTTGCGGGGGCAACTGGGCGAACTCCGGGAGATCGGTGGTGAATTCGTTGTGGGCGATGATGCAGAGCCGAGATTGAGCGGCGATGAGCGCCTCGCGCAGACCGGGCCGGCCGGAAGTGAGCTGTTCGACCAGCCAGCCGGCTTCGCGGAGGGCGAAGTCATTGACGCGCTCGGAGGCGACAATCGGGTAGCCCTGCACGCTCAACTGCTTGGAGTAGAACTTGGGGACCTTGGAATTGGCCGGGACCGGGCCGACCGCCGGAAGTTCCTGGGCCCACAGCGGGGCACTCACCAGCCCGCCGGGTGCGAACTCTCCCAGGGCCAACACCCCGAGGGCTGACAACCCCATGGCCAGCACCCCCATGGCCAACACAGCGCGGCCCAGCAGACGCCTCACAAGTCGGGCTTGCTGCGCGTCGCAGGCTGTTCGCAGCCAACCCCGCGAGGGGTCGCGCTCGGGAGACACCTTGGTCGCGTCGCTTCCGCGGGTGGTCGGTGTGGTTCTGCGACGGGAATTCAGCCCCGCTCCGCAGCCTCGGCGTACAGGTCGTTCGCTTCGATCAGCGGGAGGGGGCTCAGGTTGGCTCGGCATGCTGTGGCTCGATGAGTTGGCGCGATGGGTTGGCGCGATGAGGTCGGGTTCGATTGATCGTGATCGTGATCGTGGACGTTGGAGAACACTGTATTCCCCAACAGTTCGACTTGCGACCGGCGAGCTGAGTTCGGGGGAGAAGTGACCCGGGGAGAGGCATTCCGTGTGGGATTGCGGTGCCCCCGGTCGCGGCGCGAGCGTGGCGCACGCTGGTGGCACTCAGCCCCACAGCACGACTGCCGACTGGGGTCAGCGGTGCCAGCCCATCTCCCGCTCCCCGCCGACTTGTCATGGACCCGATGAATCGTGAGCGTGGTCCGCCGCCCGCCAGAACAACTCGGTGCCCACGTCCCCAAACACCGGCTGTTCGGGACCAATGGCGTCGAATGGTCCGGGATTGATAGCATCACCAGGAGCAGGCTCGCGACCGGGCGGGAATGCTCCCCTCCCCCCCGCGATGCCCCATGAGCGAACTCACGCCGCCCGATTGCGTCATCTGGAACCCCCGCTCGGGGAAGAGTCGCGGGCAGCGCCGACTGCAGCGAACCCGCCAACGCCTGCTCTCGGGGGTCGAGTGGATCGCCACCACGGCTCCCGGTTCGGCGATCGAGCAGGCGCGGGCCGCCGTCGCTCGGGGGGCCCGCAACGTGATCGCCGCGGGGGGCGATGGCACCCTGCACGAAGTCGCCCGGGGACTCCTCTCCACGGGTGTCGCGGGGCTGGAACTGGGACTGCTCCCCGTTGGCTCGGCGAACGACTACGCCTTCAGTGTCGCCGATGAACTCGACCACCTCCCCGAGGGGACGCCCCCCGCGCTGACGGTCGACGTGGGACGCGTCGCCGCGGGACCGTTCGCCGCGCCCCCCGCCGTGCGGTCGTGGGTCCCCGCCCCACCCGAGTTGGGGAGCGCAGGACAGGCGGGCAGGCTGTCGCGAACCGCAGGCCGATCGACCACTGGACCAGCCAGCGTGGACCTGCCCCAGGCGGGTGGCTCGCCAGTGCCGGGCGAACTGCCCGTGGGGGCCCACATCGCACCCGACGAGGTGTTTCCCGAGGGTTCGGGGCGCGTCGGTTATTTTTTGTCGAGCCTGGGTTTGGGGCTGAACGGACTGGTGACCGAAGAGGCTCACCAAATTCACTGGTTGCAGGGACTGTGGCTCTACGGCTGGGCGACGCTGAAGGCGCTCCGTCGCCAGCGGGAACTCCCCGAAATGAGCATCCAGGTCGGGCAGGCGATCCCGTGGGTGGGCCCGACGCTGCTGTTCAGCCTGTTGCTGGGACAGCGGGAGGGGAACTTTCGGCTCGCTCCCGAGGCGCGACTGGGCGATGGCTGGTTCAACTTCGTCCGCTCCGATCTCCAGAGGCTGCCCGAGATTCTCGCACTCTTGCCCCGCGTCGCGTGGTGGGGTGCCCCTCGGAATCATCCCCGGGTGCAACTGGGACTGTGCCAATCGGCGCGGATCATGTCGCAACGGCCACTGACCGTGCACATCGACGGGGAACTCTTCTGCCGCGAAGCCGACGGCGTCACCGAAATTGACTGCCAACTGCTTCCCTCCCGGTTGCGGGTGCGACTGTGGAACCGCGCGTAGGCTGTTCGCCCCGCTACCTGTCCCCCCTGCTCGACAGCGACCCACCTGCGGGTTGAATCGGGACTTGGAAAACCCGGTCCCGGGTGAATGGTCAGCCGCGCAGGCCAGCCCGGTGGGGCCCCTGGGCACGACGCGGGCGGCGGTTCCTCACCGCCTGCGGGCAGCATGAACCCGCACAGCTTACCTGGCCCGCACTCTTTGCCCGACGCATGCTTTCCCCAGATCAGTCGCAGAGTCTGGCACTCGAGCCCCGTGGTCGACCATTTGAGTCATGCACACCCGCCAGCACGGACGAAATGAACGAAGCCGGAACTTGGGCTCTTGCTCTCCCGCAAGGTCGCTCCCGGCCCTCTGACACCTGGTCCTCTCGAGTGGACTGCCTGGCTGACCCATGATTGCCTCGGACGCAACGGCTCTGAATCCTGCCGCTGAACTGACTCAGCGGCTGGTCCTCGAAATCACCCGCGGTCGCACCCGCTTCCCCCTCCGCCCCGTCGCCGGAGAGCGGTTCCTGATCGGTGCGGCGGTGACCTGCGACCTGCGGCTGGGGGGCCCGCTGATGCCGGCCCTGCACAGCATCATCCACACCGCCGACGGCTGCAGTGAACTCGACGCCATCTCCGCCGTCCCGGCCCTGAAGATCAACGGCAAGACGGTCGACCACGCCCTGCTGAACGATGGCGATCGCATCGAAATTGGCGATGTGGAACTGACCGCCCGGCTGGTGGCCCAGGCGGAATTCGCTCCGCGCGGGACCGCCGCGAGGCTCACCGTCCCCGACAGTCCCGCGGCACTCGAGCAACTCTCCACCAGCGATCTGCTCGATCTGTGGCGGCAGGAGACTGGCGAGATTGCGCGGTGGGAGAGCAACGAACGTCTCGCTGAACAGAGCCTGCTGAACGCGGTGCGGCAGACGCCTCCCGCGATCCGCACGCCCACCCGGGTCGATGGTGCGCAGCCGGTGGTGCGCGGTCCGCACTTCCCCATCCCCGCGACCCCCGCGGCCACGCCCGTGACGAATGGTGGTGCGGCACCAGCGCCCATCGTCGAGACGCTCGCTCCACTGGGTCTTGACGATCTGCGGATGCTGGAGGAGCAACTGGCGGCGTTGTCGGATGAACTCCGGCAATCGCTGCTGGCCGCCGACGGACGCGAGGGGCAATACGCCCAGTCACTCAGTCAATTGCTGGCGATGCAGCAGAAGCTGACGCGGCAGATCGAGGCGCTGGCCGAATCGGTGCACCGCCTGCAGCAGGAGCGGAACCCCTTCGAAGGGCTGCGCACTCGCGCGATTGCATGACCAGACCTGCGGCCGACCACGGTCGGTCGTGCTGCTGACGCCACAGTTCGAAGTCCGGGCAGCCCGGCTGCGGCGGCCGAACGTGTTGCGACCCCATCGTCGACCTCTCGGCGCGGGTCCTGCATTTCTGAGCGATGATCACGCGCGCTGCCACGGCTACGGATGTCGATGCGGCACCGCATGGCACCCCCTGCTGGCCCCCCCGCTTCGACGCCACTGCCGTCGCCCGGAGCCCGGAACCCAAGCCCGCAAATCAAAAACCGTGCGGCTGAGAGGGCGGGCACGCTCAACACCCTCGCGGGCGACGAAGCCGGGGCCGGTGACCGGGAACGCGGGTCACCGCACTGGCGCTGAACGCAGCACGGGCGCAGACGGCAGCACGGGTCAAGACCGCGGCGCAGTTAAGCGCCGCCGATGCTGTGGAGTTGCGGATCAGTGACCGAAGACAGACTCGGCGAACCGGCCCAACTCCTTGAGGCTCGAGGCATCGACGTCGCGATGCAGGCTGTTGCCGTGGGAATCCATGGTGCAGATGGTGGCAAAGCCATTGACCCGCAACTGCCACATCGCCTCGGGAACGCCGAACTCCTCGAGCCAGTGCACCCCATCGACCTGGGTCACGCAGTCGGAGTAGAACTGGGCCGCCCCGCCAATGGCGTTGAGATAGACCGCCCCGTGCTCCTGCAGCCCCCGCAGGGTTTTGGCCCCCATCCCTCCCTTGCCAATGACCGCCCGGATTCCGAACTTCCCGATGATGTCGGCCTGGTAGGGTTCCTCGCGGGACGAGGTGGTCGGTCCGGCGGCCCCGCACTTCCAACTGCCATCGGGGTTCCTGGTCATCACCGGTCCGCAGTGGTAGAGGACCGAACCGGCGAGGTCGACCGGTGAGTCGTGATGCATCAGGTGGTGATGCACGGCGTCGCGACCCGTGTTGACGATGCCGTTGATGACCACCACGTCGCCCGCCCGGACGGAACGGATCTTTTCGTCGGTGATCGGGGCCTCGAGCACCACTTCGCGACCGGTCAGGCGGAAGCCTGCCCCGACCGCCAGTTTCTTGATCTCATCGGGCTCGCGGTACTGCCACCGCACGATGTCACCGGTCGCCGGGTCGAGCACCACCCCCAGCCGGCGGAACGCCCAGCACTCGTACGCCACCGAGACAAAGAACGAAGCGGGGAGCCGGTTGAGCACCCCCACCTTGCACCCCAGCAGTGTCACCCGCCCACCGAAGCCCATGGTGCCAATGCCCAGCTGGTTGGCATTTTCGACCACGTACTTTTCGAGTTCGGCGAGGTCGGCGACCGGGTTCGTATCATCGGCCTTGCGGAACAGCTGCAGCTTCGCGTGCTCGTAACCGCTGGTGCGATCGCCGCCAATGCAGACCCCCAGGTAGCCCGCCGAGCAGCCCTGCCCCTGGGCCTGGTAGACGGCGTGCATCAGGCACTTCCGCACCCCGTCGAGGTTGCGGTCGGCCCGGCCCAATCCGGGGAGTTCCTGCGGGAGCGAGTACTGGATGTTCTTGTTCTCGCAGCCACCTCCCTTGAGCACGAGCCGAATCTCGACCTCGTTTTTGCGGTGCTGGTGGAAGTGGATGACCGGGGTGCCCGGTCCGAGATTGTCGCCACTGTTCTTGCCGGTCAGGGAATCGACCGAATTGGGGCGGAGCTTGCCCGCCTTGGTCGCGCGGGCCACCGCCTTGTGGATCTCCTCTTCCAGCACCAGCTGGTCGTAGCCCACGGGGGTCTTGACCAGGAACGTCGGCATGCCGGTGTCCTGGCAGATGGGCCGTTCGGTCTCGCAGGCCATGTCGACGTTCAAGGCAATGGTCGCCAGAGCCAAAGACGAGTTCGTGTCGGGCGTCTCCCGGGTCTGCGCGTCGGCGATCAACCGGCGGATGTCGGAGGGGAGATTGGTCGAGGTCTGGACGATCAGTTCGTAGAGGCTGTCGGCGAGAGACATGAGAGAACTTTCAGCGGGGCCAGGGCGAAACAGGCACGAAGAACAAGGGGGCAACAACGAGGGGACGAGGACCGATCCCGGACAAGCAACGGCGTGCGACGCGGGGGCAGGTGTCGAGGAGAGCCAACCGAGTGGCCCCCTCCCCGCGGGTCCATCCGAGCCCAGATGCGGTGCACTGATTGTAGAAATCCACACCGATGCTGTCTGCCCGGCGCAGGGGCCGGAGGGGCGGTTTCGCACGGTGAACCGAGGCCAGCGCGGTCAGAGTGCCGCAGGCGCGGGTCCCAGATCACCGGGGCGCGAGGGAAACGCGTGCCTGTGGCGCCGGCCGGGCCTGCCGCGAAACCGACTGCGCCCAACTCCCAGCGTCGCGCACGGCCTGGCTGACAAGGGAGCCACCCACAAGGCAACAACCCGCCACACCACGACCCCAGAGCGGGTCCGAGGGGCCGGATGTGTCAGGAGCCCGGTTTTGGGCGGGGGCGTTTGACGGTGTTCCCCGGTTCGTCAACGGGAGGTGCGGCCGACTTTGGGGGAGGGCCGAGTGCCTTGCCCACCGCTTCCAGGAACAGATCCATGGCGAACGGTTTGCGCAGGTAGTCGACCACCCCCAGCATCTCGGCCCAGGCCTTGTGCCGGCCTCCCTCGTTCGCGGTGATCATGATCACCTTGGGCTTCTGGGCGAGCGTGTTGATGAATTCGAGGACGGGGAAGCCCCCCGCCTGCGGCATCATCATGTCGGTGACGACCAGGGCGGGCTTCAGTTCGGCGATCAGGCGCTGACCGTCCCGGCCATTCCCGGCACTCGCCACCTGGTAGCCACTCGCCTCCAGGACGCCCCGCAGGGTCGTCTGGATCTCGCGATCATCGTCAATCAACAGCACCAGCGGAGCGTCGGGCATGCACAGACCGGGACAGCCCGGTACCAGCGAGGAGCGATGAGGAAGGGGGGGAGAGGGGCGAACCCCGGCGGGACACGCGCACCCTCAACGGGTGACGTGCTGGTTTGAGTATGACGACTGTCGGCCGAATCTCAAGCCGAGTTGGCGGGGGGCTTGACCGCCGGGGTCTGTGACGCGGGTGCCTTTGACGACGGTGTCCCTGCCGCCGGTGACCTGGCCGCCGGTCACTCGGCTGGGGGGCACTCGGCTGGGGGGCACGGCGGACCGCGCGAGTCGAGCCAGTCGGTCAAGCGATCGAGAAACGGCCGCTGATCGGGATGGATCGCTTCCCGCGCCCGCGGCAGCGAGAGGAACTCGGCCCGGTCCACTTCCCACGAGGCGCAGTGCGGGGCGGCGTCGGCGGGGGCGGGTCCAAAAAAACAGTGCACCAGCTTGCCGCTCTTCTGATAGCGGATGTGGCCCCAGTCGTGCAGTTCGCCCGCCCGCACACCGGTCTCTTCCCAGGTCTCCCGCCGGGCGGTGTCGCAGAGTTCTTCACCAGGTTCCGGGGCCCCCTTGGGAAGGCTCCACGGCTTGCCGCGGTTGTAATTCCCCGACGGGTGCACCAGCAGCACCTCGCACCCGGCCGGTGTCAGGCGATACAGCAGCGTGCCCGCCGAGATTTTGCTGGAAGCGGATCTGGCCATCGAGCGGGGTCTTTGAACTGGATGGGGACGTTTGGAGTGCCAGATGGCGCACAGACACCACGCCACGCCGTCAGGGAGCCTGCGCGAGCGTCGCACGGCGAACGGCGCGAGATCTCTTGTGCCACCGACGATGACCTTGGGCGGTGAGGTTCCATCGCCAGGGTGCAGTCGGTGCGTGCGATTCGTGCCGCGTGGCCAAGCCGTCCGGGCCCGGCGCGAAAGCGGGCGGGCAGGTCAGGGGGTGGTTGGGGGAGCCTCGGCCGCGGGGGGTTCGGGAGGGGCGACCTGGATGGCCCCCTCGACCACCCGCACGGCGTAGACCGGCTGCCTCAGTTTCGACTGCGGATTGTCGAGCCACTGCCCCGACTTCACGCAGAACCGCCACGCATGCCAGGGGCACATCACCCCCCCCTGCTCGACATGCCCCGAGGCCAGCGACGCCCCCATATGCGAACAGGCGTCGAGAATCGCCGAGTACTGCCCCTCGACGAAAAACACCGCGACCATCCGCCCGTCTACCTCGTACGCCCGCCCCTCCCCTTCGGGAATCTCACCCACGCGGGCAACGGTCTGGAACTCGGGCATGCTTGCGGAACCCCTGTGTGGCAGAATACCTTGCGGCCGATCGCGGGACCGCCGGGGACCCCGCGTACTCAATCTCTTGTAGCGGGGGCGGACCGCGGTCTGCAATTCCACATGAAACGCAATCCCGTCAAGGCCGCCCTGCGGGCTGGCCAACCCCAGGTCGGGACGTGGCTGTCGCTGGGCAGCCTGTACGCCACGCGGGTGATGGCCCGCGTCGGCTTCCCCTGGCTGACCGTCGACATGGAACATTCGCCCATCGACATTCAGCAGGCCGCCGCGCTGTTCGCCTGCATCGCCGAGGCCGGTTGCGTCCCCCTCGCCCGCGTTCCCGCCGGTTCGCACGAAAACATCAAGCGCGTGCTCGACGCCGGGGCGATGGGCATTGTGGTCCCGATGGTCAACACCGTCGCCGAAGCCCGGCTGGCCATCGCCGCCGCCAAATACCCGCCGCAGGGGAACCGCTCGGTCGGAGGGGGGCTGCACGCGCTGAACTTCGACGCCTCGGCGGGAGATTACTACCGCCACGCCAATGACGAGATCCTGGTGGTGCTCCAGACCGAATCGCCCGAGGGGGTCGCCAATGCCGAGGCGATCTACGCGCTTCCCGGTGTCGATGCAATCTTTGTCGGCCCCAACGATCTCACCTTCCAGATGCGCGGTCCCGACGGGAAAGATCCCAGCCCCGCCGAACTCGAAGCGATGCTGCACCGGGTGCTGGCCGCCGGGAAATCGACCGGCACCCCCGTCGGCCTGCACGTGCAGACCCTCGACGACGCCAACCGCCGGATCGCCGAGGGATGGCAGTTCCTGGCCCTCGGCAGCGAGCTGCGGTTCATGACGGGCGAAGCCCAGCGACTGGCCGGGGCGCTGCAACTCAAACGCTCGGCCGATCTTGCCCGCTACTAAGCCCTGGGGCGCGACTGTGGGTCGCGCCTCAGTCAGTCGCATCCTGGGCGGTCGCTTCCTGGAAAGCGACCGCCTCGCGGACGCGGCCCAAGATTGAGCCTCACGCCTGCGTGCTTCTCCGCGTGACCGGCTCGAATACAATTCGCTCACTCGGTTGGTCTGTTGTTCCCTCTCTTTTTGAATCTGCGATTCTGCCTGCCATGCCCAAGATGAAAGCCGTCGCCGTCCGTCCTGGTCAGCCCCACAGTGT
>CAIUHT010001287.1 GCA_903898975.1 uncultured Planctomycetaceae bacterium | reverse complement strand
TGCTCGCGTACTGGTTGATGTCGTAATTCTTCAGCACCTGCCACCCCGGGACTTGCGCGCTGCCGTCCACCGTGGCACCATCTCCAGCGACGCCGCCCGTACCGCAGCAGCCTCCGCCCGCCACCACAATCTCGAGGCCCAAACTCGCCTGGGGCGTCCCTTCCGAGAGTTCCACCACATCCACCCCAGTCATCGCGGGAGAACAGCAGCCTGCCTGCCCTCCCACCTGGGTGTACGCATTCAGGTCGGCGTGGGAATCGAGAATCTCAACCCCGCTGAAGCCGCTTTCACTCAGACCCTGCTCGTATTCGGCCATCGGGATCGCCCCCCCCACACAGCCGACGTACGCCATCAGGCTGGTCGCCAACTCTTCAGGCAACGCCTGCTTCAAGGCCACGTCGCTGATGGCCAACCGGCCCCCGGGCTTCAACACCCGCGCCATCTCGCGAAATACCGCCCGCTTGTCGACCGCCAGGTTGATGACACAGTTGCTGATGATGCAGTCGACCGATGCATCCGGCAGTGGCATCCGGTCGATCGGTGCCAGGTGAAACTCCACATTGGTCAGGGGCTGACCGCGGTCGGCTGTCCGGGCGTTCCGCCGCGCCAGGTCGATCATCGCTTCCGTCATGTCGATCCCGATCGCCCGACCGGTCGGGCCGACCCGCTGGGCGGCGAGAAACACATCCAGCCCCCCTCCGCTCCCCAGGTCGACCACCACCTCGCCCGGCCGCAGCGACGCGAACGCCGTCGGGTTGCCACACGACAGCCCCAGGTTCGCCTCTGCCGGGATCGAGGCCAGCTCTTCAGGGGAATAGCCAAACGCCCGGGCCACCGCCTGGACTCCGGCATGCTCGGAAGAGAGCCCACTGCGGGCCGCCTGGCCGTATTGCTCGCGAACCAGCGATTCCAAGGAGTTTGAGTGGGACATTGCCGTGGATGAGTGTCACAGAAGTCGCCGGCCCCTCAGCCCCTCGGGCCCGTGCTAGGCCGACTCGGTGTCTTAAGCGAATTTAATCTTCGTCTTCTGAAAAGGGAAATGCCCAAGGCCTGGGTCATGAAAGCGATTGAGATCGCGCGCCGTTTTGAAAGTCCGGCCACCGGTCCCGGGATCGTGTCCTTCCAAGCGGGACAGATCCCATGGACCGGTGGCGCGGAGGGGGCCGCAATTGACCGGCCTGGAAGGCGGGCATCGCAAGACCGCCGGAGACCTCGTGTCGCCTCAACCCGCAGGCCATTGGCACGAGAACCTGCGGAGATGCGCTGATCCCACGCACCTTTCCGCACGTTCAATCGCCGACAGATCGACGCAGCCCGAGAGGGCCCAGGTCAGCCAGAGACCCCTTGGGCGACAGCGGACCGGGGTCGACGGCGATAGATGGCGGCTCCGCCGGTGGCAAGCAGTGCGAGGAGGGCGACCGATGGCTCGGGCACCGCGCTCCCGCCTCCGGTGTCACCCACCACGATCGCGGTGCCGGGGGTCGAGTCGTACCAGGCCTGCAGGATCGTGTATCCAGATCCCACCGTGCCATTTTCCGCGGGTTCGAATTGAATCTCACCCCAGCCGTAATGGGTGCCACCTGCGTTGCTGAACTTGAAGCCGAAGTAGCCGGTCTCCCCCATCCACCAGCCTTCCCGATTGGCGTCCTCTCCAATCTGCGACGAAGCGGTCAACTGAATTGCAGTCTGGGGCGAGGTGAAGAACCTGAATCCCGGCACCTGTGGACCGACCGGAAAGCCCTCCGCCAACTTGGCGAACCCGTCCGACGTAATTGCATACCCCGCCACGAATCGCCCAGGATCCAGCTCGTGAATGCGTGCAAATTCCGAGGAATCGTTTTGAAGCCTGAAGTCCGCCAAGCCATCGCCGTCAACATCCCAACTGATCGAGCCATCGGTTGTCGGCGGTCTCAGCCCCGTGGCCGAGGTGGACTGGACGACGGCCCCTCGGCTCTGCATGCCGCCACCATGGCAGCCGCAGAGAGCCCGGCCACCCGCATCAGTTTCGTCCGCAATTCCATCTGTGCCGCAGCCATCGAAATGCTCCTGTTCACACCACTTTGCTGTTCTGAAAGCCCAAGCTGACCCGCGACTCCCCCTTGGGCTGGCGAGCCTGGAGGAATTCCTCGAAGAGTCCCGGTCGTGTTGAGTTGCTCTGCGACCGCGATGTTCAACGCAGATTTGCCCCGGACCGCCCTGACCTGTGAGGCAGGCTTCGCTCGCGTGACATCGCCCGCTGGCCGATCTCCAGCGCCGGGTGTTGGGCGCGGGACCATGTATTCAGGCCGTGCGCGTCATCGTCCCCAAGGGGCGGCACCCCTCCCGCGGCCGGGCCGATCTCCTCGCATCGACCCGGCCTTGGGGTGGCGGTCTTGGGCCCGAACCTAGTTTGACGACCGAGCCCGCTTCCGCCCGCGCCAGACATACCCCACGGCCAACCCGCCAGTGGCCAGCATGGTCCAGGTCCCGGGTTCGGGCACCACCCCCGTGGATTCCGCGGAAATCGTGATTGTTTCGACCCCGACAGCCACATTGATGGAATTCCCGTTCCCGTCAAAGAACAAGAGATTGCCACTCGCGTTGACCCCGGAATACTCCCCGATGTAGTTCGCGAAGTAGTCCGCGGGATTGGGCAATGGCCCATCAGGCAGGCTGAAGAACCCCGATCCAAGTGCCGCCTGAACCTGCAGGCCCCGTAGAATCAGGTTGGGGTTGGCCTCAGAGTACAGTCCGTGGTTGTTAGAAACCGACGGAGAATCGGTGTTGTTCAAAAGTTTGAGGAGCCCACCGCTGTCAATGCTCAAGATTTCGTAGGGCCCCTCTCCGGGCGCCTTGTGATAAGTTCCCGACAGTCCGGTCCCCCCCACGTTCGCCCACAGGCTGGGATGGTCGGGACTCTCCTCGTACCACCGCACATTCCCGTTTTGTGGTCGATCGCCCACGATTGGCCCTGAAGACAAATCGTTGATGACGAAGAAGAAACTCGCAGCTTGCCCTTCGGCATAACCAGCGAGATCGTTATCCACCAGGATCGTGCCTGTGGCTGTGACCCGAATCGGTGCTCCCTCGACCCCGGTCGTTAAGGTCACCAGGATCGCCAAACACGCAATTCCTCTCCACACACCGCGCAACATCAGTCGAGACTCCTGCTCTGGGTGTCCTCTCTTATGGTGAACCCCCGCTCTGAAAGAACCGAGGTTTCCGCACTTGCGGTGCTATGAAAGAACCCGTTTCGAGCCGCTGCGCCACCCAGATTTCAGGAAAACCGGGAATGCCTCGCGCCCCCAGCCGAAACAGGGGGGACAAATCCTGCCACAGATCAAAAGAACCGCAGCCCAAACGCTGTGCTGGCTTAGCGACCGCACTCCCCATCAGCCTGCCCGAGTACCCAATCGGGCTGTCCCAAATGTCCCTGCGTGCGTGCCGCTCAAATACCCGGCAGCCGCGCTTTCATCATTCACTCATTCGTCGATCACCGAACAACGTTCGGTCGCCGCTTCCGTGGCGGCGGCATCACCACGGCCCTCTGGCAGTGGTGATGCCAGGAGTTCGCCCGCTGCCGCGCTCCGTCACAACCCACTGGGGGGACTTTTTCCAGCCAGGTGACTGGCAACTTTCTGCAACAATTCCTGCCACGCCTCCCGCTCCTCCCGCGGCCAATCCTCCATCGCCCCTGGACGACGCAATCGGTCAATCGCCGGGCTACGAAACCAACTCCGCAGGTTCAATCCCGCCAGGCCTCCGTCCCGCTGGCCACGCTCCTGAGTCGCCTCCCAGTCCGCCTGCAGCCACTCCAAGGCTTTCGCGCGCCGCACCGCCGCTCGCTCCGCTCCCAGCCTTGCCTCACGCCCACTGCGCAGGGCGGCAGTTGCCGCCCGAGACCCCACGAGGGCCCCGGGCTCAACGCTCTTGACCGGGATCCGCTCCAAACCCTGCGCGTACAGCCGCCAGGCCACCTCGTACTCCCTCCGCGCCCAGGCCCGCTGCGCCAGTGCCAACGCTTCGGTCGCGTTGACGGTCGCCAGCCCTGCCGCAACTTCCCGCAGCCGCGCGTTCACCACCTGCAAATCGGGATCCTGGTCATCCCAAGTCCGCAATTCCTGAGCCGTGTTTTCTTCTCGCGAATCTTCCAACCGCTCCTGTACATCGGCCAGCATGGTCAGGTAGGTCCGCAACAGCCCTCGATCTTCCCGCGTCAAGTCGGCCCGGCGGGCAAACAGGCGGGCCAGGGGCAATCGCTCTTGCAACCAGTCTCGCGCACGCTCCCACTCTCCAGCTTCCTCCCGAAAGGTCACCCTGTGGAGCCACAGGTCGAGCATCTGCCGATACCACTTGACTTCTTGCGGCTGCTGAGCCACCAGGCTCTCCGCGAGCGGCAAAGCGGAGTCAAACACTCCCTCCGCCTCCCGCGACCGCCCCACCAGGATCATGGCGTGCCCCTGGTGATGCCACGCCTCGAGCAGTCGCCCCCGTTCCTCCAAGCCTGCCGGATTCCGCTCGACTGTCGCCCGCTCGAGCGGCACCAGTTCGAGCCAGACAGGCAACGCCTCACCCGGCCCGCGAACGCGCTGCAGCAACTGGCCCCACCCCCACAGCGTTTGCCTCAATCCTTGCCACAACTCGTTCTGCGCGGGAAACTCCCGCGCCAACCGCCGCCATTC
>CAIUHT010001286.1 GCA_903898975.1 uncultured Planctomycetaceae bacterium | reverse complement strand
GTGCGGGGGAATGGGCGGGTCCCCAACGCCGGGGGGGCGAGCGGGTTGGGCCAGGGCTGGTACCTGAGTGTCTGGAAGCTGGTGCCCCTGCTGGGGCTGCTGCTGTTGTGGGCGCGAACGACCGCCTGGGCCGACGAAGACGCCCAGGGTCTGAAGCTGAACGCGGGGAACTGGAATGCCGCGACGCTGCTGGGGGGTGGCCTGGGGTTGCTGCTGGCGGTGCTGGTGCCGCAATACGCGCTGGGGCTGCTGGCGGCGTTGATGGCGTATGGCTTTCCGCTGGGGCTGTATATCCGCGAGCGGAACGAGCGAGTGCCCGACTCGGCGAAGGTGATGACCCCGGCACACATCCAGTCGCTGGTGGTGCGGGGGCTGGCGCTGGTGGGCATTCATGTCGCCGCAGGGAAGGGGGGGCGCGACCTGGCGGTGGGCCCACCCATCCGGTTCATTGGCAAATCGATCTCGGGGCGGGGGGAGGATGACAGTCGGTCGAAGCAGGCCGAGAAGTCGCGCGGGTTTGTGGCGGCGAAAGAGCTGGTGTACGACGCCATCCTGCGGCGGGCGACCGACGTGCACCTTGAGCCGCGGGAAGATGAGTTCGCGGTGCGGTACCGGATTGACGGGGTGATGTACCCCGCCGAGCCGTTTGATCGGCCGATGGGCGAATCGATCATCAACATCTTCAAGGTGTTGGGGGCGATGGACATCACCGAGAAGCGGAAGTCGCAGGACGGGAGCTTCAAGGCGGTCCTGGAGAAGCGGAAGATCGACTTCCGGGCCGCCTCGCAGGGGACGCGCGAGGGGGAGAAGATGAGCCTGCGTATTTTGGACCAGTCGCAGTCGGTCTCGAAGATCGCGCAGCTGGGGATGCGGACGAAGATGCAGCAGCAGCTGATTGAGCTGATCAATCAGCCGCACGGGATGTTCCTGTCTTGCGGCCCGACCGGGGCGGGGAAATCGACGACGCTGTACGCGCTGCTGAGCGAAATCGACGCGATGCAGCAGAACATCATCACGGTGGAAGACCCGATCGAGTACACGATTCCCAACGTGCAGCAGATTGAAGTCAACGTGCGCGGGGGGAACACGTTCGCCTCGGCGTTGCGGAGCATCCTGCGGCAGGACCCCGACGTGATCATGGTGGGGGAAATCCGGGACGCCGAGACGGCGAAGATTGCCTGCCAGGCGGCGAACACCGGGCACATGGTCTTTTCGACCGTGCACGCGAACGACACCATCAGCGCGGTGTACCGGATGCTGGACCTGGGGATCGAGCCGTTCATGCTGGCGTCGGCACTGAGTGGCATCCTGGGGCAGCGGCTGGTGCGGAAGCTGTGCAACGACTGCAAGCAGCCCTACACGCCCAAGCCCGAACTGCTGAAGAAGCTGGGGCTCGACCCGGAGGAACTGCGGAAGCAGCGGATCGAGTCTTTCTACCGCCCGCCCGATGGCGACAACCCGTGTCCCACCTGTGGCGGGCTGGGGTACCGCGGCCGGCAGGGGGTGTTCGAACTGCTGATCATCAACGAACGGCTGCGCGACATGATGCGTGAAAACGCGCAGGTGTCGGCGGTGCGAGCCGAGGCGCGCAAGAACGGGCTGCTGCTGATGAGCGAAGAGGGTCTGCGACTGGTGGCCAAGGGGCTGACCTCGCTGGCCGAGCTGCAGGCCAACGTGAAGTAACGGCACCACCCCGCAACGCTCCTGTCGCGGCGACCCTTCCTGTTTCCCCGGTTCCCTCCTGTTCGAGTTCGGTCTGCCATGGACGCCCTGTTCGGCTTCATCCTGCTTGCGGTCCTGGGAATTGTCACCTGGTGCGTCGCCAGCGAGGGGGCGTGGGGAGCGGCGCTGCAGTTTTTCTGCGTGCTGTTTGCGGCCCTGATCGCGATGAACTTTTACGAAGTGGTGGCACCGGTGCTGGACCGGATGGGGCGGCGGGTGGCTCCGTTCGCCGATTTTGTGGCGTTGCTGGGGGTGTTTTGCGTCGCCCTGCTGGTGTTGCGGATTGTGACCGAGAACCTGGCCCCGACGCAGATTGAGTTCGACCCGCGGATGCACGAACTGGTGCGGTGGCCCTGGGCGCTGGCGACGGGGTACCTGACGATGGCGTTCCTGCTGACGGCACTGCACACGGCGCCGCTGCCCCGCGAGTTCCTGGGCTTCCGGCCGGAGGCGCGGAATTTCTTCGACATTTCGGCCCCCGACCGGCAGTGGCTGGGATTCACGCAGTGGGTGTCGGAGCATGTGCTGACTTCGGGGCGGGTGTTTGACGGACCCCTGGCGAAGGTGGAGACCTCTTCGCAGCGGGTCTGGCCGTCGTTCCCGATCCGGTACGCGACCCGGCGGGCGGACCTGGCGACCGGGGGGGACGAAGTGCCCCACCGGCAGCCCCAGCCGGGACGATTGCACCGAACCAGGGGAGCGGCTCGGCGGCGTTCTGAGCGGAGGTTTTGCATGGCACGACAACCAGGCCGCGGTGCCGGGGTGGGGTGACGGGCTGGGGTGACGGGAACGGGGGGGCGATCAGCGGCGTGAAGGCTGGTCTGGCTTGGTGTGGCTTGGCTTGGCCTGGTGTGGTGTGGCGTGGATTGCGCTGGCCTGGATTGGGCTGGG
>CAIUHT010001285.1 GCA_903898975.1 uncultured Planctomycetaceae bacterium | reverse complement strand
GGAAGGCCAGGTAGGCGACAACCTGGCCCAGCGACACGGTTCCCGCCCCCGTGGCGACGGCATGCCCCAGCAATCCCAGCGGCAACAGCAGCTGGAACAGCGCCCCCAGGTCAACCTTTTCAAACGAGATCAGGAATTGCGTGTCGATAGGCTTGAGCAACGCGAAATCGAGCCCGCCCGTCCGGACCAGTTCACTCAGGTTCGCCAGGTTGGGAACGAAGAACGCCTCCATCAGGGCGTTGAGAATCATGCCCGTCGCCATGAAGCCGTGATACTCGGCTGACGTCCAGCCATTGATCTGCCGGACGTTGCCGAACACCAGGTGAAAGAACAGCAGTTGGGTCGAGAACCAGAAGGCGTGGCTGGCGACCTCGGCAAGAAAGTTCCAGCGGAACTGCATCTCGCGGACGAGGGAGTTGCGAAAGAATGTGCGCAGCACCCGCAGCGAATTCGCCGGTCCAGTTGGATCGGTACGCGGGCCCAGGCTGGTGGTGGGTTGCTCAGGGGCTGACGTCGGGGGGGACATGCCGAGTGACCGGGAGAAGGAAGAAATCAGGTTTCAGCAAGCAGCGCGGGCCTGAAACCTCACCACTGTTGCCAGGGAGGCCGACCACCGAGACGGGGGAGCCAGTCCAGGCGATCGCCCGGCAGCCTGTTGCGGCCCTTGGGAAGTGTGTTGGCGGGAAGGAACGGGACGGGGGATGAAAGTTGCCTGAGGGCTGACTACGATTCGCGGATTCGCCTTTGGGTGGCAGCGTGCCTGCGAGTCAGCCCGTTCGGATCACAACCGGAGAGTCTCGCATGGTGGAAGTGCCCTTGGAGATCGATTGTGCTGCGGTTTCGAAGAAACTGCAAATGGGTGAGTCGTTCCTGTTCATCGATTGTCGGGAACGCGACGAATACGCCCGGGTGCACATCGCGGGAGGGCAGCTGCTGCCCATGAGCGAATTGGCTGAACGGGTGGGCGAACTCGAGGATCACAAGGGGTCGGATGTCGTCGTCTACTGCCATCACGGCGGGCGGAGCCTGAGGGTCACCCGCTGGCTCCGCGAGCGGGGCTTCACCGCGGTTCAGAGTATGGCCGGAGGGATCGACCGCTGGGCGGTCGAAATCGAGCCCGGGATGGAACGCTACTAGCGCCATCCACCCGCCTCACCCGCCACGGGCACTCGCAGGTTCGCGAGTCGCAACTCCCCCGCCATGGAGATCAGTGACAGCGCTGATTGATCGCACGCTGCGCCCCGTAACGATCGTTCCCCTTGTGCTGCAGCGGGGTCGGGTTGTCTATCAGCCGCGATCCGGCATGAGGATGGCCCTTGAACCGGTTCGCGACATTCGCTCCGGACGGTATGCCCGGCTCTCTTGAGCGGCTTCGACAACCTGTCGTTCTAGACGTTTTTCACCTTGGCGAATCGGCCGTCCTCGATAAGACGTGCGGCGTGACAGTTGGCCCTCGCGAGGTCCGGTCCAGCGTCAGTCCGATCAGCGCCCCACATTCTGTTTATTGACTGTCGCGCTCAATCGCCTGCTTGAGCTGTCCGAGCTGTTCCAGGTTGAGCCCCTCGGGTCGTCGGGCCTCCAGCAGCTTCACATCGGCGAGTGCTTCGCTCAGGCGACCTTGGGAGTACCGCAGGATCGCCCGGCGAACCCGGTTTTCGGCATCGTCGGGGTCGAGCACCAGCAGGGCGTCGAGATGCCGGGAGATGTTCGCGGTCTCCCGCTGCCGTTCCGCCAGCCCCAGCAGGTTCTGCAGCATCCGCTGCAACATCGCCCGCCGGGTCGCGGGAAGCAGGTCGGAATGCTGCAGTGGCCGCCCCAGTCGGCCGCGGACCAGCTGCTCGGCCTCGCCGGCCCCCAGGGCCGCCCCACGCTCGTAGACATCAATCAGCTCATCGGGCGGGCCGCCCGATTCGTGCCGGACAACAAAGTGCCCCGGCAGGGGAATTCCCGCGACGGGAACCCCCAGTCGACGGGCCAGCTCGATGTAGACCATCGACAACGTCAGCGGAAGCCCTTCGCGGTCATCGAGCACCTCGTTGAGATAGCTGTTCGAGCGATGGGCGTAATGATCGCCGCGGGCGCCATGAAAGCCACACTGTTCGAACAGGTACGAATTCAACGCCGACAGCCGGGCTGGGCCACTGGCGTCGGGAGGGAGTTCGGCCGCGACCTCGTTGGCCATCCGGTCGAGTTCCCGCAGGTAGGCGTCCACATCGACCTCTTCGTTGTCGAGCTGGGCGATCAGCAGGGCCCCGCGGCCCAGGTCGATCTGGGCATCGGGCCGGTTGACGAGGGCTTCCAGCTGGGCCAGCACCGTCCGCTCGTGCAGGAGCTGGGCGGTCTGCCTGAGCTGGGCTGCCTGGCGATCCAGCTCCCGGGCCCGCTCCCGCACCGCCTGGACCACCGGGGGCGAACCGGGCGTCAGTTGTTTCGCCAGATCGAGCGCCCCAGCCGGGCTGGTCTGCAGCTGCGACGAGAGTTCGGCCACCCGGGTTCGCAGTTCGGGGGTGGGCAGGTCGTCGACCAACTGCTGACCGACGCGAAAACCGCGGAATTCGGCGACCGTGTTGCGAAACTTGGCGAGCCCCACCCGCCCCGGGGGGAGACTTTCATCGGCCAACTGCAGCACCACCTGCCCGTTCACCCGACACTCCCAGCCGGTCGGGGACCGGCGGACATGCAGCTGGTTCCACTCCCCAGGCCGGTAGGCGTCGCTGCGCAGATCGGCGAGGATCTTCCAACTGGTCACATCGGGGCCCTGGAAGCTGGTGAATCGCAGTCGACCGTTGGTGGGGTAGAACCCGTAATGCCGGTCACCCCCGTCGGCATGAAAGACCAGTCCCGCGGCCCCCTCTTCATCGTCGAGCTTGACCTGCACCGACAGGTCGAACGTCGGGTCGGGAACGGGGACTTTTGACACGCAGACCGACCGGCCACCAAAACCGGTCCCCTGCCCCTCGGCGTGAATCCGCCCGGCCCGTTGTCGCCACCGGCCGCCCCCGGTGACCGTCCACTCGGCGGGGTCGAGCGTGCCAATCGTCAGCCAGCGCGACATGCGGGTGGGGTTGGGACGGGCGAGCAGCGTCTTCAGCTCGTTCACGGGCATGGCAAAGCCAAGGTTTTCCGTGACCGCCGACTTCATGGTCACCACGCCCAACACGCGTCCCTGCCGGTCCAGCACGGGGCCCCCACTGTTTCCCGGTTCGACGGGAATCGCCAGTTGCAGCATCTCGCGACCGTTGATTTCCTGGGTGCCCGAGAGCACCCCGGCGACCACGCTGTATTTCAACCCCTGGGGATTCCCCAGTGCGATGATCGACTGGCCCTGCCGGAGAGCCTGCGAGTCTCCCAGTTCGAGCGGGGGCAGGTCACTGGCGTCGACCCGCAGCACCGCCAGGTCGGCATGGCGGTCAAACGCCTCGACCGCCTGAACCTCCAACTTCCGCCCGTCACTCAACTGCACCGAGATGGGTCGGCCTTCACCAATCACGTGCAGGTTCGTGGCGATCAGCCCGTTCGCCGAGATGACAAACCCGCTCCCCAGCCCCTGGTTGCGCCCATCCCGGCCCGAGAAGGTGACCACCACAATCGACTTGCGGGCCTGCTCGGTCAACTGCTCGACAGTCGCCTCGCCGGTCGCGGCGGGAGGGCGGGACTCCGCCGGCGGTGCGTCGGGCTGGGCGGAGACAACCGCCGATCGCCCCACCAGGGCCAGGGTCAGCAGCAGGCACCGTCCGATCGTTCCCCTCACAACTCCGTTCATGCTGGCTCCCGCCCAGGCTCGTGCAGTCAGTTGCCAGCAGCATGGTGCTGCCAGCAGTCACAGGTGGGCCACTCACAGCCCAAGTCACTCGGCTTCCCACATGGCCCGGTGCCCGGCAACCGGGGTCATGCCCCTTCCCCCCTCCAATCGCTGGCCGGGCAACTTCAGGGCTGTCTCTCGGCAGATTCGGTCGCCCAAGGACCACCGCACCTGCCAGCCCCGCGGACAACCCGTCGTCGCATT
>CAIUHT010001284.1 GCA_903898975.1 uncultured Planctomycetaceae bacterium | reverse complement strand
TGTTTTTTTGCCACCCATCCGGGCGACAAACGTCAGGGGGTTACGCAGCGGCGGCTCGGACGGAGCCTCGCCCTGCCGATTTTTGGGATCACGCTGAGCTCATCTCTGGGGTGCGACATCGATTCTCTGCGTTGAGCCATTCGAAGCGGTGCGCAACCAAACTCGCCCTGGCTCGGCTGGAACGTGTCGTGTCGCCTCACCTTTTCTCCAGGCAATACAGCGCCTTCTCCGTTCGCAGCAGCAGGGCGTTGCCGGTCACGGCGGGGCTGGCTCGGCAGCCGGTCTCCAGTTCGTTTTCCGCCAGCAACTTATACTCCCGCCCCGCCTCGAAGACGGTCGTCTTCCCCTTGTAATCGCTCGCGTACAGCCGATTTCCCGCCAGCAGCAGCGAGGCGGAAAAATTTCCACCAATCCGCTTCTCCCACACGTACTCCCCCGTCCGCACGTCCAGGCACGTCGCCACCCCCTCGTCGTTCACGCTGAACAACAGCCCGTTCACCACGATCGAACTCGGCTGCGAGGGGAGATTCTTCTTCTGATGCCACACCAGGTGCGACTCCGTCACGTCCCCCGTCCCGTCCGGTCGCACCGCCACGAACTCGCCCCGCGAAAACCCCGTGTTGATCAGCAGCAACCCCTCCGCCACCTGCGGCCGCGCCGCCACCGAAAAGCCCCCGTACCGCACTCGCCACAACTCCCGCCCCGTCTCGGGATCGAGCACCAGGCACGCCTTCGACGTGGGCGACACCAGCATCCGCCGTCCCCCCTGTTCAAACAGCAACGGCGTCGCGTACGCCTTCTTCACATCCCCATTGTCGGTCCCGTAATCGACCGCCCGGTCCAGCTTCCACACCGTCGCCCCGGTCTGCTTGTCGAGCGCGACAATGTACTGCTGGTCAAAGCCGTCGTAGTGAATGTACAACCGCCCGTCCGCCAGCAACGGCGACGATCCCGGGCCCCGGTAGTGCTGGCACGCCAGGTCCCGCCGCGTCCACAACACCTTCCCATCCGCCGTGTCGAGACACGCAGTGCCATAACTGCCAAAGTGCACATACACCCGCCCCTCCTCAATCGCACACGTCGGGCTGGCGTAACTGTTGTATTGCCGGGTCTTCTCCGGCTCGGCGGTCTCGAACAGCAGCAGGTCGTGCACCACCTTCCCCATCCGGCGGTCCAGGCAGAGCGCGTAAGACTTCGTCCCGTCGTCCGTCGCCGTGGTCAGCCAGATCTGATCGCCCCACACCACCGGCGAAGACCAGCCGCTGTCGTGCAAGGGGGTCTTCCAGGCGACGTTCTCGGTCTCGCTCCACGTCAGGGGCAGCTCGGCGGTCGCCGGGGCATGGTTGTTGTGCGTCGGGCCCAGGAATCCCGGCCAATTGGTCTGCGCAACCGCCGTCGTCCCCCACAGCGCCCACACCACCACCCACACCCGGTTCAGCGCCATCGTTCCGCCCCACCAAAAAGTGTCGCCTCAGTCCCCGCTAGTCGCACCACCGCGACCCGCCCCCGTCCGATCCCCGATCCCCGATCCCCGATCCTACGCCAGCAGATCGTGCACCACTTCCCCATGCACGTCGGTCAGGCGGAAGTCGCGTCCTGCGTGCCGGTACGTCAGCCGCAGGTGGTCGAACCCCAACACATGCAGCAGCGTCGCGTGCAGGTCGTGCAGGTGCACCTTGTTCTCGACCGAGTAATAGCCGTAGTCGTCGGTCTTCCCGTACACCAGCCCCGCCTTCACCCCGCCCCCCGCCATCCACATGGTGTACCCCTGCGGGTTGTGGTCGCGTCCGTCGTCCCCCTGCGCCACGGGTGTTCGTCCAAACTCGCCCCCCCACAGCACCAGTGTCTCTTCCAGCAGTCCCCGACTGGCCAGGTCGGTCAGCAGCCCCGCAATGGGCTTGTCGACTTCGAAGGCGTTCTTCGTATGGTCGGCACGCAGCCCTCCGTGCTGGTCCCACTTGTAGCTGTGCGTGCACTGGATGAATCGCACCCCCCGCTCGGCGAACCGCCGGGCCATCAGGCACTGCCGGCCAAAGTTCGCCGTCTGGGGCTGATCAAGCCCATACAGCTGCTGCGTCGCCTCCGACTCATCGGCGATCGACTGCAGTTCGGGGGCCGCGGTCTGCATCCGAAACGCCAGCTCGAACGAGCTGATCCGGGCCTCGAGCGCCGAGTCGGGACCGGTCTCGGCCAGCCGCTCGGTGTTCATCTCGCGCAGCAGGTCCAGCTCCATCCGCTGCAGCGGCCGCGGAGTCTTGTCGCCATTGTCGATGAACGGAATGCGGGCCCGGTCCGCCGGGATGCTCGCGTTCCCCAGCGGAGTCCCCTGGTAGACCGCCGGCAGAAACGCCGAGCTGTAGGCGTTCACCCCCCCATGCGTCAGCGTCGGGCAGATGGTGATGAACCCCGGCAGGTCCTGGTTCTCGGTCCCCAGTCCGTAGGTGATCCACGACCCCATGCTGGGTCGCACAAACGTGTCGCTGCCCGTGTGCAGTTCGAGCAGCGCCCCGCCGTGCCGCGAGTTCGACCCATGCATCGAATTCACAATGCACAACCGGTCGACCTGCGTCGCCACGTGCGGGAACAGCTCGCTCACCCACGCCCCGCTCTGACCGTGCTGCGCGAATTTGAACGGTGACTTCAGCAGGTTCCCCGTCGCCGACGAGACCACCCGCGGCTTGGCGAACGGCAGGGGCTTGCCATGGTCCCGCTCCAGCAGGGGCTTGTAGTCGAAGGTATCGACCTGCGACGGACCCCCATGCATGAACAGAAAGATGACTCGCCGGGCGGTCGGGGCAAAGTGCGGCAACCGCGGTGCCAGCGGGTTCATCAGCCCCGACGCGGACTCGGTGGGGTTGGCCTGCCCTTCGCCTGGCTGCAACAGCCCCGCCAGCGCCACCGAGGCGAACCCCGCCGCCGACGTTCGCAACAGCTCCCGACGGTTCACCGCCGGGGTCTCCTGGTTGCACCACGTTCGTGCCATGCCCATCACTCCACGTAGATGAATTCGTTGGTCGCCAGCACCGCCCGGCACAGGCTCTGCCAGGCCCGGGTGCGGGGCGGGACCGCCGCGGGCTCGCCTGCCGCCTGCTGCTCGTACCGCGCCAGAAACTGCGTCGCCCGCTCGATCTCGACCGTCCGTGGTGCCCGCCCCAACGTCCGCTGATACAGCTCGCCAATTCGTGCGGCATCGTCGCGGTTGGGGTCGGCCAGCAACTGCCCGGCCAGCACGGCGGTCTGCTTCAACACCACGTCACTGTTCATCAGGAACAGCGCCTGCGGGGCGACCGTGGTGGTCTCCCGCCGGCCCGATTGCACGCTGGGGTCGGCGAAATCGAACGCCTGGAAGAAGTCGTACAGGGCGCTGCGCACCACGGGCAAATAGAGCGACCGCCGGGGGGGATCGTAAACCACCGGGTTCACATTCGCTGTGCTGGTGACATACGCCCGGTTGGGTGTCGGCAACAGCGTGCCCCCCATGTGCGAATCGAGCGAGCCAGCCACCGCCAGCACCGAGTCGCGGAGAGCCTCGGCCTCCAGGCGACGGCGGTTGAACCGCCACCACAGCCGATTGTCGGGATCCAGCTGCGCCGCCCGCGGGTCAAACCGTGTTCCCTGCTGCCACGTTGCCGAGAGCAGCAGCCGACGGTGCAACCGCTTGAGCGACCACCCCTCGCGCTGCAGCGTGAGGGCCAGGTGGTCGAGCAGCTCGGGATGCGTTGGGCGTTCACCCAGGCGGCCGAAGTTGTCGGGCGACCGCACCAGGGCCTCGCCAAAATGCCACTGCCAGACCCGATTGACCATCACGCGGGCGGTGAGTGGCTGGGCGGGGTCGGTCAGCCAGCGGGCCAGTTCCAGCCGGCCGGAACCGGTCTCTCCCACCACATGCCGGTCCACCTGCGGAAACACCTGGGGGAACCGCCGGGAGACCTGCGCCCCCAGGTTCAAATGGCTGCCGCGCAGGTGCACCCGCAGATTCTCAGGGGTCCCGTCACTCACCGCCATCGCTTCAGGGAACTTGGGCAGGGCTCCCTCGAGCGTCTTGATCTCCTCCCGGCGTTGGGCCAGGTCGCTTCGCACCGTTGTGTCGAACGCTTCTTCGAGGTTCGCCGGGGGTTGGAACAGCCCGTTCGCGTCGTACAGTGCGCCGCGGAGCGTCTCGAGCGCGGGGTCGGCCAACGCCGTGAGCGAGCGGGTCTCGGGCCGGGCCTGGAGTTCGTCCCACCGCGCCGCCGCCTCGAATGCCAACTCGCCGTAGCGGGCCGCCAACTCGGCCAACGTCTGCGGTACCGGTGCGGCGAACAGTCGCTGCTGCAACGCGTCGGCCCCGACCTTGGCCGCATTGTTCGCGGGCTCGTTCGCAGGTGGATTGGCCGGGGTGTTCGGCACCGCCTTGGCAGCGTCGGGTCCGTTCACTTCCCCCTTGGCTTTCCGCTCCAAAAAGGCAAACCAGCCGGCGAGCCATGTCGGGCGTTTGTCAGCGGGCATCTGCAGGGCCTGGACGAACTTCGGGAGGAAGGGTTCGATCCCCGCGACCGCTTCCGCAGCACCACCGCTCGGCGCGTCCCACCCTTCCGGCCGATTCGCGACCGGAACCAGCAGCAGCTTGTCGAGATGAGGCACGGGCCCCGGACATTCCACCCGCACCACCACTGGACCAGCCGGCAACTCGACGAGTGCCTCGACGTGCCAGGCTTGCGTGTCGGGGTTCCAGCTGCCGGTGACCTTGCCCGCGGCGTCCCCCTTCAACTGCCGGCCTGCCACGCTCAAGCGACATGGCCGGGCCGCCGCCGCCGCGTAGCGGATCTCAAGCTGATACAGCCCCGCCTGGGGAATCGCCAGGTCGTACTCGACGAAGTTGGGGGTCTCCCCCTTGTTCAAGATCACCCCGATTCCCGCTCCGTAGTCGGTGCGGTTGATGAGCACGTTGCCCCGCTGGAAATCTTCGGCCTCCACCAGCACCCCCCCGGCGGGGACCGGTTGGCCGGGCTGCGGACCCCGGCTGGCGGTCTGCGCCAGCAGCGACTCTTGCAGGTTCCGCCGCTGGGCGGCCAGCAGCAGGGCCCCCAGTTGCCGACGGCCGCGCCCCTGGACCCGCGTGGTTTCCTCACCCAGCCGCGCCGCCAGTTGCTGCCGGCGCTGGTCGATGACCTGCTGCTGAGCGGCCCGCTGGGCGACCACCTCGGGACTGGCCAGGGGCAATTCCTGCCACCGGGCGACCACCGAGAAGTTCTCCATGGTCTTGGTGCTTTTGAAGATGCCCGCCAGGCCGTAATAGTCTTCGATGGGAATGGGATCGAACTTGTGTGAGTGGCAGCGGGCACAGCCCAGCGTCAGCCCCAGGAAGGCCCGCCCCAGCGTGTCGACCTGCTCGTCGATGATGTCCATCTGCATTTTGACCGGGTCATCTTCGGCCAGCATCTTGGCCCCCAGCGACAGGAAGCCTGTCGCCACCCGCCGGGCCAGTTGCTCGTGCGGATCGTCCGCGGGAGGCAGCAGGTCGCCCGCCAGTTGAGCGTGCAGGAACTGGTCGTACGGGAGGTCGGCGTTGAACGCGCTCACCACCCAGTCGCGGTATCGCCACGCGTTGGCGTACGCGAGGTTTTCATCCAGCCCGTTCGAGTCGGCATACCGGACCACATCGAGCCAGTGCCGGCCGTACCGCTCGCCATACCGGGGCGACGCCAGCAGGCGGTCGACCACCCGCTCGAAGGCGTCGGGGTCGGGGTCGTTCACAAACGCCGCGACCTCGGCGGGAGTGGGAGGGACGCCGTGCAGGTCGAACGTCGCCCGGCGAATGAGCGTCGCCCGGTCAGCCTTCGGTGCCGGGGTGAGCCCCGCCTGTTCCAGTCCCGACAGCACAAACCGATCGAGGGGCTGCTGCACCCAACCGGCGTCGTGCACGACGGGGTTGGCGGGCTCGACGGGGGTTTGAAACGCCCAGAACGCCCGGTCGGCGTCGGTCACTTCATCGGGGGTGGCGCGATTGGTCGAGGGGCCGGTGCTCGCCTCTTCGGGCCATTACGCCCCGCGCTGGACGCAGTCGATGAGCAGCGCGATCTCGGCGTCGGGAAGCTTCGACTTGGGGGGCATTTTCAGGTCGCCCGTGTAGCGGATGACCTGGATGAGCGAACTTTGGTCGGGCTCGCCGGGCGTGACTACCGCACCACTGTCGCCCCCCGCCTTGAGGGCAGCGGCAGAGTCGAGCCGGAGGCCGGCCTTCTGCTTGTTGGCCCCATGGCATTCGACACAGCGGTCGATGAGCACCGGGCGGATCTTCGATTCGAAGAAGCTGGCCAGGGCAGCCCGTTGTGCAGCATCAGGGGGTGCGGCCTCAGCAGGTGCGGCAGTCGCGGGTGCGGCGGGGGGCTCGTCGGCCAAGGCAGAACGCTGGTTCACAAGCCCCGCCGAGCACAGCACCAATCCCAGCCACAGGCCCAGTCGGGGCACCAGGCCAACCTGCCTCCCAGGGCGAGGCAGCCCGCTGCGAACACTCAACAACAGCATCTCAACGCCTGTGTGTAGGTGGCCGAAACCGCCGAAGACCAAGACGCATCGATAATAATTGATTGAGAAGGGGGGCTCCAGTTGAGAACGTGCGTGCCGCGCCGATCACGGGTACGACGCCCGCACGCCCGGCTGACGGATCTCCCAGCGGCCGCTGCGCGCGTGAGTGCTGCGCAGCCGCAACCAACCGTCCTGTGGTCGAATCCTCACAATCCTCACAGCCGACACCACAGCGACCGACTGTGGGTCGATGAGGCCTCCCCGGGCTGGGCCGCCAATCCCCCGTGCGACCCGGTCCGAATTCCCACTATGAACGCTTCCGCCGGCTCTGACCCGCCGGTTGGGCCGTCCGCTGCGTTCGCCGCCGGACGTGCTCCCGGACGTGGGCCGACAGCGATTGCAGAAAACTGCGCGGATCAAGCGTGTCGGGGGAGGTGGAGTGGCCTATCGACGCATTCTCCCGCTCGGCGAACATCAGGCTGGTTGCGTTGTAGAGTCCCCGCTCCCGCAGGCGTCGCATCAACAGTTCACAGCG